>DASYLQ010000524.1:0-9646 GCA_036009485.1 Janthinobacterium sp. | reverse complement strand
GGCCGCCGCCAAGTCTTTCGCCGGCAAGCCTGCGCCGGCGGGCGCCGGGCAACAGCAGCATAAAGCGCAGGACCGGAGCGGGGCTGCGCGCAAGGGCAAGGCGTCCTATTACGGCCCCGAGTTTCACGGGAAAAAAATGGCGAATGGCGAGCGAATGGATCCTGAAAGCCATGTCGCCGCCAGCAAAAGCCTGCCGCTCGGCACCAAGGCCAAGGTGACCAACCTGGAGACAGGCAAAAGCGACACGGTGGTGATCGGCGACCGCGGACCGTATGTGCCGGGACGCATCATCGATGTCACGCCCAAAACCGCGGAAAAAATCGAGATGAAGAAAGACGGCGTCGCTCCCGTCGTGGTCCGGCCCGTCGAATTGCCCGATGCGGCCAAGCCGAAAAAATAGCCTTCCCAAACCAGAGCCCGCGGCGCTTCGCGCCCCCAGTCTTGAGCGTGCCCGCCGATACTTTGTGTTGCGGTAGAATAATCAGACGCCGGCTTCGGTGCTCGGCTCCTGTCACTGGCCATCAAAAGGATCGGATCCGGCACACCCTGAAAGGATGTGTATGCGTTTTATCGTGTTGCCGGTTCTGTTTTTCCTGCCGCTGTTTTCAAGCGCGCAGACGACGCATGAGGCCGGCACCCGCCTGGCCTCGGCGCAGGAAAGGGAAACCTTCGACGCCTTTTATGCGCAGCGCTTTCCTGGTAGCCGGCCGGCGGCGCCCGTCTTCGACATCGCGCGCAAGCCGGACGGCCGCTGGAGCGTCGCCGCCACGGTGGATGCCGCGCCGACGCGGGGGTATGCATCGCTGTGCCGCATGAGCCGTATGCATTTCAGTTACGATGCCGGTGCAAAAAAAGACCGCCGCTGGAGCGAGGGCGGGCCGTCCGAGCAATACGCCTGGCTCGATGGCGCCGCCGGCTGTCCCGTGCCGGCGCATCCGGTCAGGCTGGCGCAGCATCTGCCGGGCACGGATATTGTCGGCCTGATCCAGCAACAGGCGCCTTTGCTGAAACGCGCACGCCTGCTGCTGGCCGGCAGCACCCGGTGCGCCGAACTGCGCTCCTACAATTTCACGCTGGCGGCGCTGGAAATCGGCGCCCCGGCGGCCGGAATGGAAGAGCTGTTCGGCCTGGTGTTCCAGAGCGACCACCAGCGCGCCGCCCACGTCTGGATCAGGAAGAGCGGCCAGGAACTGACCGCCTGGAACGTCAGCTGCCCGCCCTGAGCGCTCACCGGGCATCGCCATCCGCTGCCGCCTCCCTGCTGGAACAGGCTCTTACTGGAACAGGCTCTAAATCGCCGGGCAATTTGAATCAACCGGCCGCAACTATGGGAATGGAAATCGATAGCGTGAAACCCTTGCCGGCGCTGCCGTTGATGCTGAATTCACCGCCGAGCGCATTCAGCCTTTCGCCGATGCCGACCAGACCAAAGGAATTCGGTTTCCTTTTATCGTTAGGAAAAGCGCCGATTCCATTGTCCCGCACGGCCATGAACAGCGTCGACGCACTGCGGCTGAGCGACACTTCGGCCTTGCTGGCCATCGAGTGCCGGGTGATATTGCTGAGCGCTTCTTGCAGGATGCGGAACAGCGCCAGCGTGGACTGGTCGCCGATCTCATAGCCGAACGGCGTATCGCCCACCTTCAGTTCATAGGTGATGCCGCTGATCCTGGCAAAGTTCTTCAATTGCCACTCGACCGCGGCGAGCAAGCCCAGTTCCAGTTCGAAAGGGCGCAAATCGTTGATGATGGCGCGCACCGATTTCACCGCGCCGTCGAGATTATCCAGGGCGGCACCCACCCATTTGCGCAGCCGCGGATGGGCTTGCGAACTGCGCGCTTCCAGGGCGGAGATATCGATGCGCAGCGCCATCAGGTTTTGTCCGAGCTGGTCATGGATTTCGCGGGCGATGCGCTTGCGTTCCTCCTCCTTGATGTACTCCTGGTGCGCCAGCAGTTCGTGCAGCCGGATTTCCGATTGGCGCAAGGCTTCCTCGGCGCGCTCGTGCTCGAAAATCCTGGACACCAGCGCTTGCTTGACTTGCAGATGCTTGGTATTCAGCTGCGAGACGCGGGCTTCCAGCCAAGCATATCTTTCCAGCAGCGCCCCGGCGTCCGACGCCGCGCCAGGCCTGGACAGGATGAAGTAGGGCGGCGCGGCGCTTTCCAGCGTCTGTTCCACCCGAAAATACCGGGCGTTCGGGTTCAGCGCAGTCTCTTCCCCGCTCTGCGCCGGAGGCAGATATACGCCGGGCAGGGCGGTGCAGACGGCATGGCAAGTGACGCGCTCCTGCCAAGTATCCTGGTGTGGCGCGGATTCGACATCCTCTTCGAATAAAAGAGCGGTGTCGCGCGCCAGCCGCCGCGCCCAAGCGCTGACGCAAGACGGTTCGGTGCCGTATTCCCGCGCGATCTGGTCGACGCTCTGTTGGCCGCGCAAGACTTCCAGTGCTGCCTTTGCTTTCTGTGCCGCACTCAGCGGCGGAGGGGAGGCTGCGGCCATATATTCCTTGGTTTTTCCAGATAGATAAAGCTTGAATTTTTCCTATGACAGGTAAAACAGTTATTCAGAACTATATTTATAAGTCTGATAAGGCCGCGCACGATACGTTTGCCGCCGCTGTGTGCGGGGTGCGTAAAGTTAATATTCTAATATGCATCGCGTTTTTTGCGAAGCGCTTAAAGTGTCGCAATTACAATTATCTACAGGGGACCTCGAAAAACCGTAGCGAGCAAACCCGATATCGTGTTGAGTAGCGGAGCCGTACGGCGGTACGGTGAGCAACGGAGACGCGGGAGCGAGCTGCACAGTAGGTTTTTCGAGGTCCCCTGCAGTTGTTATTCAGGAGTAAGCACTTTGACGAGCCGCTACGAAAAGCAGGCAAGCTCCGGCAGGCCCGGTATGTTATCGCCGGCACAACAGGCCGAGACGGAGCGCAAGCGTATATCGGGCCATCCGGACGGCTGTTGCGGCGCCGGCGCCGGCACCAAGGTCGCGGCGAAGGGACATAAGCCGACGGAGAAAAAAAGAATTGCGCTGGCCAAGGCGGCCGAGGCAAAGCCGAAGGCAGGCAAGGAGGCGGAACCGGACAGCGACGTGACCTTGCTCGAAGCGCTGCTCGCGCATACCCGCGGCAAGCCGGCGCCGGCGCCGCTTAATAATTCAGCAAGGCAGGCGGAATAGCCTGCATCAGTTTAAAAGCGCAGGCGCATCGGCACTTCGTCATGAGACATGCGCCGACGACGGCGCTTCCGCTTCGCATCCGCAAGCTTTGAAGCCGGAATAAGATGGACCTTACGCCGCCGCCCGCAGGTCCGGCTTGAAGTCGGCGCGCGGCATCAGTTGCGCGCGGTGCGAACGGATCGCCGCCAGCACGGTGTCATGCAAGCCGTCGCCGTTGCTGCCGTCTACGTGGGCCAGCAAGGCCAGGCGCATGCGCGGCGCCCAGAAGCGCGCCAGATGGTTGGCGATTTCGGTGGCTGCTTCGTGCTGGTCTGGATATGACTCGAAGAAACTGCCAATCTGGTTGGCCATGGTTACAAGATGATCGGTTTTCATTTTTCCTATCCAAAGAGTTTAGTCGGCCGGCGGGAATGGCCGTAGCCATCCCCGCTCAAATCAGCCTGCCGTGGCCGGGGCCGAGGCATCCAGCAATTCCAGCTGGGTCTTGTTGAACACAGAGTATTCCTTCTGCCATTCGGACGGCTGCTGCACCGGCAGCACCTGCACCGCGGTCACCTTGTACTCCGGGCAGTTGGTGGCCCAGTCCGAGTTTTCGGTGGTGATCACGTTGGCGCCCGATTCCGGGAAGTGGAAGGTGGTGTAGACCACGCCCGGCTGCATGCGCTCCGTCACCACGGCGCGCAGGACGGTCTCGCCGGCGCGGCTCTCGATGCCGACCCAGTCGCCTTCCTTGATGCCGCGCTCTTCCGCATCGTGCGGATGGATCTCGAGGCGGTCTTCCGCATGCCAGTACACATTGTCCGTGCGGCGGGTTTGCGCGCCGACGTTGTATTGCGACAGGATGCGGCCGGTGGTCAGGATCAGCGGGAACTTGCGCGTCACTTTCTCATCGGTGGCGACATACTTGGTGATGAAAAACTTGCCCTGGCCGCGCACGAAGCGGTCGACATGCATCGTCGGCGTGCCTTCCGGCGCCACGTCGTTGCATGGCCACTGGATGCTGCCCAGCTTGTCCAGCTTGGCGTAGCTGACGCCGGTGAAGGTCGGCGTCAGGCTGGCGATCTCGTCCATGATTTCCGACGGGTGGTTGTAGGGCATGTCGTAACCGAGGCGCTTGGCCAGTTGCACGGTGACTTCCCAGTCGGCGTACTTGGCTTTCGGCGGCATGACCTTGCGCACGCGCGAGATGCGCCGTTCGGCGTTGGTGAAGGTGCCGTCCTTTTCCAGGAACGACGAGCCCGGCAGCAAAACGTGGGCATACTTCGCGGTTTCGTTCAGGAAGATATCCTGCACCACGATGCATTCCATGTTCGACAGCGCGGCCGTCACGTGCTGGGTGTTCGGGTCGGACTGGACGATGTCTTCGCCCTGGCAATACAGGCCCATGAAGGTGCCGCTCATGGCCGCATCGAACATGTTCGGGATGCGCAGGCCGGGTTCGGATTGCAGCTCGACGCCCCAGGCCGCTTCAAACTGCATGCGGATGGTGGTGTCGGAGACGTGGCGGTAGCCAGGCAATTCGTGCGGGAAGGAACCGATGTCGCAAGAACCCTGGACATTGTTTTGGCCGCGCAGCGGATTGACGCCGACGCCTTCGCGGCCGATGTTACCGGTGGCCATGGCCAGGTTGGCGATACCCATCACGGTGGTCGAACCCTGCGCATGTTCGGTCACGCCGAGGCCGTAGTAGATGGCCGCATTGCCGCCGGTGGCGAACAGGCGCGCCGATTCGCGCACCAGCTGGGCCGGCACGCCGGTGATCTCTGCCATCGCTTCCGGCGAATTTTCCGGCAGCGAGATAAAGTCGCGCCATTGCTGGAAGGCGCGCGGTTCGCAGCGCTCGGCGATGAAGGCTTCATCCATCAGGCCTTCGGTGGCCAGGACGTGGGCCAGCGAGCTGACCAAGGCGACGTTGGTGCCCGGTTTCAGCTGCAGATGGTATTCGGCGCGGATGTGCGGCGATTTCACCAGGTCGATGCGGCGCGGATCGATGACGATCAGCTTGGCGCCCTGGCGCAGGCGTTTTTTCATGCGCGAGCCGAACACCGGATGGCCGTCGGTCGGGTTGGCGCCCATGACCAGGATGACGTCGGACTTCTCGACCGACTTGAAGGTCTGGGTGCCGGCCGATTCGCCCATCGTCTGTTTCAAGCCATAACCGGTCGGCGAATGGCAGACGCGGGCGCAGGTATCGACGTTATTGTTGCCGAAGGCGGCGCGCACCAGCTTTTGCACCAGATAGCCTTCTTCATTCGTGCAGCGCGAGGAAACGATGCCGCCGATCGAATCGCGGCCATGCTTGGCCTGGATGCGCTTGAATTCCGACGCCGCATAGTCGAGCGCCTCGTCCCACGACACTTCCTTCCATGGATCGGTGATCTTGCTGCGGATCATAGGCTTGGTGATGCGGTCCTTGTGGGTCGCGTAACCCCAGGCGAAACGGCCCTTGACGCAGGCATGGCCTTCGTTGGCCTTGCCGTCCTTGGTCGGCACCATGCGCACCACTTCATTGCCCTTCATTTCGGCATCCAGCGAGCAACCGACGCCGCAATAGGCGCAAGTGGTGGTGATCTTGTGTTCCGGTTGACCCAGCCAGATGATGGATTTTTCTTGCAGCGTGGCGGTCGGGCAAGCCTCGACGCAGGCGCCGCAGGAAACGCATTCCGATTCCATGAAAGCCTGGTCCTGGCCGGCCGAGACGCGCGAATCGAAGCCGCGGCCGGAAATGGTCAGCGCAAAGGTGCCCTGGGTTTCTTCGCAGGCGCGCACGCAGCGGTTGCACACGATGCACTTCGAGGGGTCGTAGGTGAAGTAAGGATTCGATTCATCCTTGACTTCCTTCAGGTGGTTTTCGCCTTCGTAGCCGTAGCGCACTTCGCGCAGGCCGGTCACGCCGGCCATGTCTTGCAATTCGCAATTGCCGTTGGCGGGGCAGGTCAGGCAGTCGAGCGGATGGTCGGAAATGTACAGCTCCATCACGCCCTTGCGCAGCGACTGCAGCTTGGTGCTCTGGGTGCGCACGACCATGCCGTTTTCCACCGGCGTGGTGCAGGACGCCGGATAGCCGCGGCGGCCTTCGATCTCGACCAGGCACAGGCGGCAGGAACCGAAAGGCTCCAGGCTGTCGGTGGCGCACAGTTTCGGAATGCTGACGCCCATTTCGGCGGCGGCGCGCATCACCGAGGTGCCGGCGGCGACAGTCACCTGGACGCCGTCGATTTCCAGGGTGACTTCCTGGGTCGACACGCGTGGCGGCGGCGTGCCGAAATCTCTGGTCAGTATGGTTTCAATCATCATGGTCTCCTAGGCAGCCTGCTTGTCGGCCGATGGCTGGCCAAAGTCTTGCGGGAAATGGTTAAGGGCGGACAGCACCGGATAAGGGGTCATGCCGCCCATCGCGCACAACGATCCATTGAGCATGGTGTCGCACAGGTCGCGCAACAGCATGATTTGCTGCGGCCGCTTTTCGTTGGCCACAATCTTGTCGATCACTTCGACGCCGCGCGTCGCGCCGATGCGGCAGGGGGTGCACTTGCCGCAGGATTCGATGGCGCAGAATTGCATCGCATAGCGGGCCAGCTTGGCCATGTCGGCGGTGTCGTCGTGGACCACGATGCCGCCGTGGCCCAGCACCGCCCACAGCGCGGCGAAGGCTTCGTAGTCGAGCGGGGTGTCCCACTGCGATTCCGGCAGGTAGGAGCCGAGCGGGCCGCCGACCTGGATCGCCTTGGCCGGACGGCCGGACGCGGTGCCGCCGCCGTAGCCGAAGACGATTTCGCGCAAGGTGGTACCGAAGGCGAGTTCGATCAAGCCGCCGAACTTGACGTTGCCGGCCAGCTGGAACGGCAGGGTGCCGCGCGAACGGCCCATGCCGAAGTCTTTATAAAAATCGGCGCCCTTGGCCATGATGATGGGCACGCTGGCCAGCGATAGCACGTTGTTGATGATGGTCGGCTGGCCGAACAGGCCTTCGATGGCCGGCAGCGGCGGCTTGGCGCGCACCACGCCGCGCTTGCCTTCGATACTCTCGAGCAGCGCGGTTTCCTCGCCGCAGATATAGGCGCCAGCGGCCTTGCGCACTTCCAGGTCGAAGGCCTTGCCGGAACCCAGCACGTTCTGGCCCAGGTAACCCTGGCTGTTGGCGACGGCGATGGCTTCGTTGAGGGCGACGATCGAGTGCGGATATTCGCTGCGCACATAGATATAACCTTTGTTCGCGCCGACGGCGAGGCCGGCGATCGTCATGCCTTCGATCAGCACGAAGGGGTCGCCTTCCATGACCATGCGGTCGGCGAAGGTGCCCGACTCGCCTTCGTCGGCGTTGCAGACAACGTATTTCTGGGCAGATTTAGCGCCCAGCACGGTCTTCCACTTGATGCCGGTCGGGAAGGCTGCGCCGCCGCGGCCGCGCAAGCCGGAAGCGGTGACGGTGTCGACGATGGCCTGGCCATCGAGCTTGATGGCGGCGCGCAAGCCTTCATAGCCGCCATGGGCTTCGTAGTCGGACAGCGAGACCGGGTCGGTCAGGCCGACGCGGGCGAAGGTCAGGCGCTGCTGTTTCTTGAAGTAGGGGATCTCCTCGACATTGCCGACCGACAGGGCGTGCGTCGTCGCGCCGGTATGGAAGGCGGCGTCGAACAGGGCGGCCACGTCGTCGGCGTCGACCGGGCCGAAGCCGGTCCGGCCGGTAGCGGTCTCGACTTCGACCAGCGGCTCCAGCCACAACAGGCCGCGGGTGCCGTTGCGGACGATCTGGATATCGATCTGGCGTTTTGCCGCTTCGGCGGCGATGGCGGCGGCAACGTCGTTGGCGCCCAGGGCTACCGCGGTGGAATCACGCGGCACGAATATGTGGATGCTCATGCGTTCTCCTTGGCTTTGGCGATCAGGCGGTCGAAACGGGCCGGCGTGACGCGCGCGTAGACGTCGTCGTTGATCATCATGCTCGGCGAGTTGGCGCAGTGGCCCAGGCAATACACCGGCTCCAGCTCGAACTGGCCGTCGGCCGTGTGCTGGTGCAGGCTGCAGCCGAGGGCCTTTTCCGCGTGGGCCAGCAACTGGTCCGAGCCCATGCTCTGGCACGCTTCGGCGCGGCAGATCTGCACGGTGTGGCGCGCCGGCGGCGTGGTGCGGAAATGGTGGTAAAAGGTGATCACGCCATGCACTTCGGCGCGCGACAGGTTGAATGCGCTGGCAATGTCGGCCACCGATTCAGGGGAAATGAACCCAATCGCATCCTGGATGGCGTGGAGGGTCGGCAGCAGGTCGCCCTGCCGGCATACGCTGTTGCCCAGGATTTCTCTGACCTGGGCCGGCGTATCGTTAATGTGCGTGGCTTCTTGATTCATGGTGGCGGCACTGTCTCGAAGTTAGAGTTAATATATATGTTTTTTAAAACATATGAATTTGCTACAATTCAGCTGTGTTATTAGACGTTAGCATATGTCTTATTCATAATCAATATGAAAGAAATTACATAATGAAGATAGAAATCCGCCCCGAATGGCTGCTTCGACAACAGAACGGCGGAGCGGTTTCCCTGCCGTCGCTGCTGCGTTTGCTGACGGAAGTGCGCGACCTGGGCAGCATCAGCCGGGCCGCCGCCGCGGCGGACATGTCATATCGACATGCATGGGGACTGTTGCGCGAGTTCGATGAACAATTCGGCGCCGCGCTGGTGCTGAAAGTGCGCGGTCAGGGCACGCTGCTGTCGCCGCTGGCCGAACGGCTGATCTGGGCCGACCGTCGCATCGCCGCGCGGCTGTCGCCTTTTTTAGACAGCCTGGCCTCGGAACTGGAGCAGGAATTGGCGGCGGTGCTGGCGAACAAGATCCACGCGCTGCGGGTCACGGCTTCGCACGGATTCGCCGTGGCGGCGCTGATCGCCCAGTTGCAGGCGAAAGAGGTGGCGGTCGACCTGAAATACCGCAGCAGCACCGAGGCGGTGGCGGCCTTGTCGCGCGGCGAATGCGACCTGGCCGGTTTTCATGTGCCTGTGGGAGAATTCCGCCAGCCGGCCGCCTTGCAATATATGAAATGGCTGAATTCGAAGCAACATACGCTGATCCATCTGGCGTATCGCACCCAGGGTCTGTTCGTCGCCAAGGGCAATCCGCGCCGGATTGCCGGCTTGCCCGACCTGGCGCGCAAGGATATCCGCTTCGTCAACCGGCAAGCGGGGTCGGGCACGCGCATGTTGCTGGAACTGCTGCTTGCCAAACACAAAATCAAGATCGCCGACATCACCGGTTACGAAAGCACCGAGTTTACGCATGCGGCGGTGGCGGCCTACGTGGCGAGCGGGATGGCGGATACGGGTTTTGGCGTCGAGGCGGCGGCGCGGCGTTTCGACCTGGATTTCATTCCCATCATGCGCGAGCAGTATTTTCTGGCTTGCGACCGCAAGGTGATGCACGAGCCGGCGGTGGAGTCGGCGCTGGACATCATGCTGAGCGCGGAGTTC
>DASYLQ010000523.1:0-2398 GCA_036009485.1 Janthinobacterium sp. | reverse complement strand
CCGCCGACTGGTCTTCCGCGTCGTTCAACTCGGAAAATCCGTTGGCGATTTCGCGGCCCACCATGAACAGCTCGAAGCGCTCGGTGATGCCGGGCGCGCTGTCGGACGCGCGCGCCAGCGGCGACACTTCGGCCGGATAGTCGATGATGAAGGTCGGCTCCCACAACTGGGCTTCGGCGGTCTCTTCGAACAGCGCCAGTTGCAGCGCGCCCAGGCCGGCATTGGCGAAAGGCTTGACGCCGAACTTCAGCAATTGCGCCTTGATGAACGCCATGTCGTGCAACTGCTCATGGGTGTAATGCGGCGCGTACTTGTTGATCGCGCCGACGATGGTCAGGCGGTGGAAGGGCTTGGCCAGGTCCAGCTCGCGGCCGCCGTAGGTCAGCGTGGCGGTGCCGTGGGCGTCGACGGCGGCCTGGCGGATCACCGCCTCGGTGAAGTCCATGATCCACAGGTAGTCGGTGTAGGCCGCATAGAATTCCATCATCGTGAATTCAGGGTTGTGACGGATCGACACGCCTTCGTTGCGGAAGTTGCGGTTGATCTCGAACACGCGCTCGAAGCCGCCGACCACCAGGCGCTTCAGGTACAGCTCGGGCGCGATGCGCAGGAACATCTGCATGTCCAGCGCATTGTGGTGGGTGATGAAAGGCTTGGCCGCGGCGCCGCCGGGAATGGTGTGCAGCATCGGCGTCTCCACTTCCATGAACTCGTTCTTTTCCATGAAGCGGCGGATCGACGAGATGGCGGCGGTGCGCGCCTTGAAGGTGCGGCGCGCGTCTTCGTTCATGATCAGGTCGACGTAGCGCTGGCGGTACTTGGTCTCCTGGTCGGCCAGGCCGTGGAACTTGTCCGGCAGGGGGCGCAGCGACTTGGTGATCAGGCGCAGTCCGGTGGCCTTGATGGTCAGCTCGTCGGTCTTGGTCTTGAACAGCGTGCCGGTGACGCCGAGGATGTCGCCCAGGTCGTAGTGGTGCAGCGCTTCCATCGCCGCCTCGCCGGTCTTGTCGAGCGTGACGTAGATCTGGATGCGGCCGTCCGCCTTCGGCCCGGAGGCGTCCTGCAGCGTGGCGAAGGCGGCCTTCTTGCCGGCTTCGCGCTTGAGCATCATGCGGCCGGCCAGCACCACGGTGATGTCCTGCGCTTCCAGTTCTTCGCGCGTCTTCGCGCCGTACTGCGCCTGCAGGTCGGCGGCCTTGTTTTTGGGGCGGAAATCGTTGGGGAAGGCGACGCCCTGGGCGCGCAGGGCGGCCAGCTTGGCGCGGCGCTCGGCGATGATCTTGTTTTCGTCGGGTGCGGCGGCTTGGTCTTGGAGGTCCGTGGTCATGATGTGATGGAGGGTGTGAATGATGGTTGGGCGAACAGCGCTTCGACGTCGAGCGAGCGGTAGTCGGCGACGATGCGGATCACATTGTCGAATTCGGCGAAGGCCGCGGCGGGCAGGGTGGTGCTCAGCACCACGGCGCGCATGCCGGCGCGGCGCGCCGCTTCCACGCCCAGGGGCGCGTCCTCGAACACGATGCAGTCGGCCGGCGCCACGCCGCAGCGCTCGGCCGCCAGCAGGAACACGTCCGGATTCGGCTTGCCGCGCGCCACGTCGGCGGCGCCGGCGATGGCGTCGAAACGCCGGCGCAAGTCCAGCCCGTCCAGGGTGAAGCTGATGTTGTCGTTGGGCGCGGCGGTGGCCACGGCCAGCGCGACGCGGCGCTCCCTGGCGCTGGCCAGGAATTGCTCGAAGCCGGCGACCGCCGCCAGGTGCGGACGGTACAGGTCGCGGTACAGCGCTTCCTTCTCGGCGTCCAGCAGCGCGCTTTCTTCCTTGCTCAGGTGCGCGCCCAGGTAGGTGCGCATGATTTCATGGCCCTGGCGCCCGGCCGTGTCGCGGAAAAACGCCTCCGGTTCGATGACGTGGCCGCGCCGCTCGAAAAATGCCACCCACGATCTGGTGTGGAAGGCCATGTTGTCGACGATGGTGCCGTCCATGTCGAAGATGAACGCGCGCTGTGCTGTGCTCATGGATCAGACGCCTTGTTTGAGTGAGGCGGAAATGAAATCGTCGAGGTCGCCGTCCAGCACGCCCTTGGTATTGCCGGTCTCGAAACCGGTGCGCAAATCCTTGATGCGCGACTGGTCCAGCACGTAGGAGCGGATCTGGTGGCCCCAGGCGACGTCGGTCTTCGACGCTTCCAGGTTGTCCTGCTGCGCCTGGCGTTTGCGCAATTCCAATTCGTACAAGCGCGACTTGAGTTGCGCCATCGCCTCGGCGCGGTTGCGGTGCTGCGAACGGTCGCTCTGGCACTGCACCACGATGCCGGTGGGGGCGTGGGTGATGCGGATGGCCGAATCGGTCTTGTTGATGTGCTGGCCGCCGGCGCCGGAAGCGCGGAAGGTGTCGACG
>DASYLQ010000522.1:0-4190 GCA_036009485.1 Janthinobacterium sp. | reverse complement strand
GCCGGTCCAGGGCGCCAGGTCCAATACCGGCAGCAGGGCGGGAATCAGGAATAACCACAAGTCTTGGCGCCAGCAGAGCAGCAGAATATAGGCCAGCAGGATGGGAGCCAGGACGGTTTTTTCAAACGGATAATATCCTGCCACATAGATAAAGCAGAGGCCAAAGCCCAGGGCGAGCAATTTGGCGGCGGCGGATGGCAGCGTCATGAGACTGGTAGCCGGTCGTCTGAGTTGCTTAGAGTTGTTTCATCGCCGCCTGGACTTCGGCGCGATTGGGGAAAATTTTATTCGAGCTTAGCAACTGTTCAAACTCCAGCCGGGCGCCTTTTTTATCGCCGGCTTTCAGCAATCCCATCCCCAGGTGATAGCGGATTTCCTCAGCGCCTGGCGCCAGTCCGACGGCTTTTTGCAGCAGGGGGGTGGCGCGTGCCGTATCGCCGTGTTCAAGCAGAATCCAGCCCAGAGTATCGAGGACGGTCGGATTTCCGGGCGCCAACTTATAGGCATACTCGGCGGTGTCCAGCGCCCGCTTGTCCCGTTCCTGCTGGTAGGCCCATGCCAGGTCGTTCAAGGCGGCGACATTGGTGGGAGCTTGCTGCAGGATTTTTTCGTATTCTTCTATTGCCGGTTTATACGCTTTGGCCGCCAGTTTGCCGCTGGCGAAGTAGAGCCGGGCGACCAGGTCGTCCGGATGTTCCTTCAGCCAGACGCCCATGCGGACGTCGGCCTCTTGCAGCTTGCCGGCCAGGGTGAGCGCTTGGTGGATTTTCAGCAGCAGGGGGCCGGTTTTGGCCATGCCAAACGCTTGTTCATACAACTTCAATGCCGGCAGCGCTTTGTTTTGCGCCATCAAGACATCGCCTTCCAGCCTGAAGCCGGCGGCAAGACCTGCGTGCTGCTGTTGTACCGTCCGGGCCACCAGTAAGGCTTGCGCCGTCTGGCCTTGCGTCAGCAATAAATCGGCCAGCAACAATTGCGCCTCAAGCGAATCCGCTTGCACGGCGAGCGCCTTGCGTACAGATTGCAATGCACCATCAGGATCGGCCAGCGTCAGTTGCAAACCGGCGATACGCATCTGTAAGGCCACGCTCGGTGCTTGCAACAGCGCCAGTTTTTGGAAACTCCCGAGGGCCGCGCCCGTATTCCCTGAAACAAGCTGTGCCTGCGCCAGCAGGGCCAGCGCGGCGGCATCGGCTGGATTGCTTGCCTGGAGTTTTTGGGCAAGCAACAAGGCTTTTTGTTTTTCACCCGCCTGCACGTAAAAATTTCCGAGCAAGATGGCGGGTGCCAACGCTTCAGGGTTTTCCTTCACCGCCAGTTCCAGCCAACTGCCCGCCTCGGCTTGATTGCCGCGGACCGCCGCGAGGCGCGACAACATCACCATCACAGCGGTGTTTTTCTTGTTTCGGGTAAGGATGGCCAAAAAACGCTGCCTGGCTTGTTCCGGCTTTTTTTCGCTCAAATCCAGCCGGGTCAGGTTTTCCAGCGCGGGCATATAGAGGGGATCCAGGTTCAGGGCCCGCTCGAAACTGGCCCGCGCCGCCTTGGCATCTTCCTTTGCAAGCAAGACGCCGCCCTTCAGATTCTGCACCACGGGGTTGTCCGTCTGTCTTTGTTCCATTGCCGTCACCGCGGCCAGCGCCCTGTCGGTATCCTTGTCACGCAGATAGGTCATGACCAGCATGACCGCGGCATGTTCGCCCTTGGTATCGAGCGCCGTTGCACGCTCCAGTTCGCTAACTGCGCGGGCAGTGTCGCCCATGCCAAGCCGGCTGATGGCTAGTGCGGTATGCAATTGGGCGGCCTGTGGCGACAGCGCGCTGGCCTTGTCGAAATACTCGGTGGCCTGGTTGAAGCGCCGCGCGCGCATGTGCGCCTCGCCGGCCAAGGCCAGCAATTCGACATCGTCGCCGCTGCTCGCCAGTAGCGGCGTCAGGATGTGCAAGGCGGCGTCCGGCTTGCCTTCTTTTAAGGCAATCGAGGCGAGCATTCTTCCGGCATAGACCTGGCCGGGATTCGCATCCAAAAAGCGTTGTAAATATTGCTTGGCCAATTCTGGCGATCCCAGCGCCAAATGCACCGCGCCCATCAGTAAAATACTCGGCATATGGTCTGGCGCGACGCGCAATATTTGCTGGAGTGACTCCAGTGCGGCTTTATTTTTTCCTTCACGAAAATCCAGCAGCGCCTGTGCCTGGACGACCAGCAAGTTGCCCGGCGCGAGCTTGCGGGCGGCGTTCAAGTCGGTTTTTGCATCGGCAAATTTCCCCTCCTGGATATCCAGGTCGGCCAGGTCGATGTGGGCGCTCAGGTTTTCCGGCTTTAGCCTGAGTATCTGCTGGTAGGCCAGGCGGGCATAGGCGTTTTTTCCCTGCAGGCGCGAGAGATCGCCTTTCAGGCGCAAGGCGTCGATATCGTCCGGATGGGTGGCCAGCGCCCGCATGACCAGGGCCTCGGCGGCGGCGGGCTGCTTGCCTGCCGAGGCGATGCGGGCTAATCCCAACAATGCGGTGGGCGCATCCACCTGTTTTTTGAGTATCAGCTCAAACAGTTCTTTCGCTTTTACAAGATCGCCTGAGGCAAGATAGGCTTGGCCGCGCAAGGCGATGATATCGAGCTGCTCGGGCTGGCCGGCATCCAGCCTGATCTCGCTCAAGGGCCCAGCAGCAGCATGGCTTTGCCCAAAGGCGGCATCAGCCTGGCAGCCGGGACGCCCAAGGTTTGCGCCTTGCGCAACTCCTTTTCCGCCGACAGCGCATCGCCGGTGTCGAGATAGACTTCGCCCAGCAAGAGGCGCGCCGCCGCGTTGTTGGTCTCCCTTTGCAAGACATTTTTCAACTGAATGATCGCCGCCTTTTCTTCGCCTTTTTGATGGTAGGAACGGGCCTCGGCCATCAGTCCTGTCACATCGCTACTGCCGCCGCAGGCGGACAGGCCGCCAAACAGCAGAGCCAGTAGAGTCAGCAGCTTTGAGCTCCGAACCAGGCGCAAAACAAGCGGATGCCGGGCCATGATGTCCTCCTGGACGGTTGATTGCAGTCATGCGGATTTGCTAGGGTAGGAAGAATGCGCAGCTTCTTCGTTGATTGTTCTCAATGAATTTGGTGAAACGCGGCAATTGATGGCGCTTTGTCCGTTCTCAATAAATCCTTTTTTTCCCCTCGTAGAATCCCCACAGATGCCAAAAAGCAAGCTCGCCCAGCGCCTGCGGCATCGTGCCTTCCCCCTTGTCAAATCACTTCTGGATGGACGCCATGGATATTCTCGAAATTGTCGCGGTCGTCGGACTCGGTTATGTCGGCTTGCCGCTGGCGGTAGCGTTCGGGACGCGCCAACGCACCATCGGCTTCGATTTATCTGCCAAGAAAGTGGATAGTTACAGGCGCGGCATCGACCCGTCCGGCGAACTCGGTACTGAAGAATTGCGCGCGGCAAAATGGCTCAGCGTAGGCTCGGATCCAGCCGAACTGGCGCTGGCCGATTTTATTATCGTCGCGGTGCCGACGCCTGTCGACAGCGCCCACAATCCCGATTTCTCGGCGCTGATCGGCGCCAGCCGGGCGGTCGCGGAAAACATGAAACGCGGCGCGACCGTGGTGTTCGAGTCGACCGTGTATCCGGGCGCCACCGAGGAAATCTGTATTCCCATCCTGGAAAGGCATTCGGGCATGCAATGGCGCAAGGATTTTCACGTGGGATTTTCGCCGGAACGCATCAATCCTGGCGACAAGGAACACAGCCTGACGACGATACGCAAGGTGGTGTCCGGCGATGACGCCGCGACGCTGGAAAAACTCGCCGTCCTTTATGAAAACATCGTGACGGCCGGGGTTCACCGCGCCTCCAGCATCAAGGTGGCGGAGGCGGCCAAGGTGATTGAAAATACCCAACGCGACTTGAATATCGCCTTGATGAATGAGCTGGCGATCATTTTCGACCGCCTCGGCATCGACACGCTGGAAGTGTTGCAAGCGGCCGGCACCAAATGGAATTTCCTGCCCTTCCGGCCCGGCCTGGTTGGCGGCCATTGCATCGGCGTCGATCCGTATTACCTGACGCACAAGGCGGAAATGCTGGGCTATCATCCGCACGTGATCTTGGCCGGGCGCCGCATCAACGATGGAATGGCTAAATTCGTTGCCGAAAAAACGGTCAAGGAAATGGTGCGGGCAGGTTTCAAACTGAAAGGT
>DASYLQ010000521.1:0-8468 GCA_036009485.1 Janthinobacterium sp. | reverse complement strand
AAGTAAGGTTACGGAAACAAGGCGGCAAATGGCCGGTCAAACATGGGACTGGGCGATTGTAAGATATCCGCCAGCGTACGTTGCCGAACAGTGCCTGCCGCAAGAAAGTCTTATTTTATTTGTTCAGGACAAAAATTACCCTCTTCAAGCGCATCAGCAAAGGAGATAAAACATGAGCACCCACTATAGCAAAGGCCAGCTCGATACCCTGGCCGCCAAAATCAAGCATATCGCCTTCGGCATGTTCACGACCAGCGACGCCGCGCGCGTCCTGACCAGCCGGCCGCTGACGCAGCAGCAGGTCGACGAGGAAGGCCAGATGTGGTTCTTCACGTCGGACGAAGCCGAATTCACGCGCCATCTGCAAGAGTATTCGCAAGTGAATATCGGCTTTTCCGATATCGGCAACAGCGTGTATGTCTCCGTCACCGGCTGGGCGGAATTGATCAGGGACCGCAAAAAAGCCGAGGAGTTGTGGAACCCGATGGTCAAAGCCTGGCTGCCTGGCGGGCTGGATGATTCCCACCTGGTGCTGATCAAAGTCAAGATGCAATCGGCGGAATATTGGGATACCCATTCCAGCAAGATGACCCAGCTGTTCGCCATCGCCAAGGCGGCGTTTACCGGCGAAAGGCCGACAAATATCGGCGAGCATGCCAAAATCGACATGTCACAGCATCCAAGCCAGCAACAGCGTCAGCGCTTATAATTTTACCCGGGTATTATTGACATTTATTTTAACCCGGGTAAAATGGCCTCGTGCTCTTACCGAGGAAAACCAATGAACTCCCCTTTGACCGTCCGTCCTTCATCCAGCCCTCCGCCCACCAGCCCTGGCGCCGCCGCTTATACCGCCTTCGCCGGCGACCGCCGCGCCGCGTCGGGTTCGCTGCGGCACGTTGCCGAAGCGCTCAAGGCCCTGGTCGAAGACCAGCCGCAAACGCAAATCCTGGTGTTCGACGATATCAGCGGCGCCCAGGTCGACATGAACCTGCACGGCTCGCTGGAAGATGTATTGCAGCGCCTGCCCAATCCGCGCGCTCCCATCCCTACCGTTGCGGACGGCGCCGTCACGCGCAGCGTCGGCCGGCCCAAACTGGGCGTGGTGGCGCGCGAAGTCACCTTGCTGCCGCGGCATTGGGACTGGCTGGCCGGCCAGCCGGGCGGGGCCTCGGTGGCGCTGCGCAAACTGGTCGAACACGCCCAGCGCGATAGCCGGGAGCTTGATCAAAAACGCGCAGCCAGGGAAGCGAGCTATAAATTCATGAACGCCATGGCAGGCGACCGCAGCGGTTTCGAAGAAGCGATGCGGGCGCTCTTTGCGGGAAACAGGGAACAATTTGAGATGAATATACAGTCCTGGCCAGCGGATGTGCGTGAACACGCATGGAAGATGGCGAAGGACAGCTTTTAAGCTCGTGGCGTCGGGCAGTTGCATAACGCCAAAGTAGGCAACCTGAATAAACCGTAGCGAGCAAGCCCGCTGCGGTTTATCCAGGTTGCCTTACGAAGACGATTGCTCGCTACCGCCTTGAGGCGTTGCGTCGGTCTGCTCCGAGCTGCTTTGGCGATTTCCTTCGACACTGCGGCTCCGCTCAAGGCGGCGTACTTCGCCATAGGAAAATCCCTCAATGCCTATGTCCATTTCCTGCTCGGACTCGGACATCGAAAAACCCTGGCTCCCCGACTGGCTGCTGCCTTGATTGCCGCTGTACATATCTTGCTTGTTACCTTGGTCAGACGAGTTCATGAGAATCTCCTTGATGGACTAGGCTCGGTAAAGGCGAATTGACATGCTACATGAACTTCAATGTCAGGGCAGAAATTCTGTGTCAGTCGTCTCTGACCAGCATAGGACAAAGCAAGGCCAAAATATAGGACTAATCCTCATTTCCAGCAGGCTTTTTGTAAGCGAAAAACAGCATCATTTAGCCACAGCTGCATCCAGTTCCTTACCCATCTGCAAGTGGTGTTCAAGTGAGGGCAAAGTCTTGGCCGCAAACGCTTTCACATTTGGATCGTCCGCCTTCTTGCTGGCGCTGGCAAACAGCTTGACGGCATCCTTGTGGGCGGAAACGCCGATCGCCTTGGCATATTCCTTGTCGAAGGCCACGCCGCTCAAGCCATTCAATTTGGTGATTTCTTTCTGGTGCTTGCTGCTTGGCTGCTCGCTAGGGGTCACGCCCTTACTCGTGGCCAACTGCTTCAATTCATCGGCCACTTTGCTGTGATCGGTCACCATCGTGTCGGCAAACGTTTTCACCTGCGCGGTCGAGCTCTTGCTCTGCGCAAGCTTGCTGGCGGCGATTTCGGTACTGCCGGCATCGGCCGCCTTTTCCATGAATTTTTTGTCGTAATTGCTGAGATCGGCCGCGTGGGCAGTCACCGTGCTGCCCAGCGTCATGCCGCCGACGATGGCCAGGAAAGTGGTGACGGCGTTTTTTTTCATATTCAAGGAATTTTTTGTTGTCATCGTTTTTCTCCAAAGATAAGATTTTTATAAACCGACCACAAACCCGGCCGTCAACTCCCCTCACCCGTGCGAATGCCGGGATCGCTGTTTTGCTCGTTCTGTCCATCGAGCGCTATCCTGGCGGCGCTTTGGCGTGAGCGCGCCGCCGGTTTTTTACCTGATTCCTTACCGCCAAGACCCTGCTTTTCCGCTGTGCCGCCGAGTTGCAGATCGCTTTGCAGATTGCCGTCGGCCCGGCGCACTTCCGTCTCGATAAAGTCTGGATCGCCTATTTCCAGTCCCGACTCTCCATCGTCGGACGCCGGATGTTGCAGGCTTTGCAGATTGCCCGGCTGGCTATCCTCGCAGATCTCCGGCTTGTTTCCCTGGCTATTGCCTGGTGTTAAAGAATTCATACCACCTCCCGAATCGTATCGATTGCCTTATACCAAGCGTTACCATGTTAGTCCGCGGGTTCCAGCGTTTGAATAGGAGCTACACCGAGATGCATGTAGGACAACATCCATCGTCTGGACGCAGCAGTACGCAATTTTGGCAAGCAATTCTGCCTGGCTGCGCTGGACATAAAAAACGGGAAACCATCGTTTCCCGTTTTTCTCCGGGCGTCAGGCGCAGCCAAGGATCGCGCCGCAGCCCTGGGCATCAATCAGCGAGAGCCGGAACCGCTGCCCGAGCCGCCGCCTTTTTGTTGGCCGCCCTGACTACCGCCCTGGTTGGAGCTGGCGTTGTCGCGCGTGCCGGTCTCGCTGGAACCGCTCTGCCGGTTGCCGTCGTTCTTGTGGCTCTGGCTGCCGGCACGGCGCGCCTCTTCCGATGTGAACTCGTGCGCAGTGCCTTTTTCATGCGCGGCGCGCCCACCTTCGCTGGCGATTTCCCTTTGTTTATCGGGATCCATCGAAGCGAAACCGCGGTTGCTGGTATCGCTCTGTTTGTTGTCGCTGGATTTGTCGCTGGATTTGTCGCTGGATTTCCCACCTTGTTGGCCGCCTTGTTTTCCTTGATTGCCAGTATTCGTAGCCATGCTTATCTCCTTATAAATTGGAAGAATTCCTTTACCGAATCACATTCAAACTAGTCTTTCGGGAAATGCAAACTGGTAAAAGAACCCTTATGTTAGTGCGCATGAAAGCAGAGCGGGATAGGAGAAACCCAAGGCCGCGTGTAGGACGTCTCCGTCGCCCGGTTGCGCTTTTTGACCGACACTCAGACAAAGTCCGAAGCGGGCTCCAGCCTCAGGAACCGAGCTTGAAAATCGCATCCCCGGTCGTCAGGAAAATGCTCTCGTGCGCTTGCGGCGTCAGCAAAAAGCCACCGGTAAACGCGCCGAACGACGGTAACACCGTGCGCGTCGGCCCGACCAGAAAACACGGCAGATACAACGAGTCGCGGCCTGCCGCCAGCCTGAACGCGGGATGCACATGTCCCGCCAATATATAGGCCGACGCGCAGGCCGACGCGCAGGCCGACGCACAGGCCGGCGCGGCCAGGTCCGGATGGTGCTTGAAGGCGAAAGGTCCCAACATCCAGGGTTCGTCCACCATCGTCATCCGCAGCCGCGGCGGCGGGTCGCCCGCGCGCAGGTCGTGATTGCCGCGCACCAGCGTCAGCTTCAGGCCGGCATGCCGTTCGCGCCAGCGCATCAGCGCATCCAGGGTGGCGGGCGCCTGCGCCGCTTTCGCATGCAGAAAATCGCCGAGGAAGACGATCTGCGCCACCTCATGCGCGGCGATCAGCGCGTCCAGCGCCGCCAGGTTTTGTGCGGTGGTTCCGTGCGGCACCGGCACGCCCAGCGCGCGGAAGGAAGCCGCCTTGCCAAAGTGGATATCGGCCACGACCAGCATTTTTTCGCGCGGCCAGTAGATCGCCTTCGACGCCGACAACAGCAGTCTTTCTCCGGCGACCAGCAATTCGCAGTGCATGCGCTTTTCCATCACGCTCCGGCCGCCTTTTCCAGTTCGCGCAACAGGCGCGCCACGCGGTCGGAAAGTTTTTCCGTCGTCAGCTTTTCGCGGAAACGCTCGACCATCAGCGCAAAGCCGAACGGCGTCGGCCGCTTTGTGTCGAAAAAAGCGATGCTGCGTCCGTGCAGCTCGGTGAGCGTGTCGCGCAGGCGCGTCAATTCCAGTTCCTGCTCCAGCACTTCGCGCTGCGCCTGCGTCAGCAGCAGGTTGCCGGCGTCGTGCTTGCGGAAGACCTCGAAAAACAGCGAGGACGAGGCTTGCAGCTGGCGCGCGCTTTTCGGCTGGCCCGGATAGCCCTGGAACACCAGCCCGGCGATACGGGCGGTTTCGCGGAAACGCCGCTGCGACAGTTCGCCCGCATTCAGGCTGGCCAGCACGTCTTCCAGCAAATGCCGGGTGCTCAGCAAGCCGACCCGGGCGCCGCGGACGGCGGCGAAGGCGCCGGCCCAGTCGACCGATTCCGGCCCCAGCAACTCGAAGCCGTAGTCGTTGACGGCGATGGAAAACGTGGTCGGCAGCATGCGCCCGATGCGGTAGGCCAGCAGCGAGGCCAGCCCGATGTGCACCGAGCGGCCGGCGAATGGATACATGAACAAATGATGGCCCTCGCGGCTGCGCAGGCTTTCGACCACCAGCCGGTTCGCCGTCGGCAGCGCCGACCAGCGCCGCTGGATGCGCAGCAGCGGCTCGATGGCCTGCATTTCAGGGCCGCCGGCATGGCCGTCCGCGGCGCGGCGCAACTGCTCCAGCGCCGCATGCGCCAGCTCCGAGGACAGCGGCATCTTGCCGCCCTGCCAGCGCGGCACCGCGCCCTTGTTGCCCTTGGCGCGACGCACATAGGCCGTCATCTCGTGGACCCGCACCAATTCGAGGATGCGTCCGCCGAACAGGAAATGGTCGCCCGCCTTCAGGCGCGAAATGAAGGATTCCTCGATGCTGCCGATCTTGCCGCCGCTCATGAACTTGATCTGGATAGACGCTTCCGACACGATGGTGCCGATGCCCATGCGGTGGCGCCGGCCCAGCGCCGCGTCCGGCACGCGGTAGACCCCCTCCTGGTCCGCCAGCACGCGGCGGTATTCGGGATACGCGGTCAGGCTCTGGCCGCCGCGCGCGACAAAGTCCAGCGCCCATTGCCACTCGTCCGGCGTCAGCCCGCGGTAAGACCAGGCCGTGCAAACTTCCCGGTACAACTCGTCGGGGCGGAAACCGCCGCCCAGCGCGATCGTCACCAGGTGCTGCACCAGTACGTCGAGCGGCTTGTGCGGCACCGGCCGCGACTCGACGCGGCGGTGCGCGACGGCGTCCCGGGCGCCGGCCGCCTCCAGCAATTCCAGGCTGTTGGTCGGCACCAGCGTCAGGCGCGACACCCGTCCCGGCGAGTGGCCGCTGCGGCCGGCGCGCTGCAGCAGGCGGGCGATGCCCTTCGCGCTGCCGATTTGCAGCACGCGCTCGACCGGCAGGAAGTCCACGCCCAGGTCCAGGCTGGAGGTGCATACCACCGCCTTCAACTGGCCGCTCTTCAAGCCTTTTTCGACCCATTCGCGCACCGACTTGTCGAGCGAGCCGTGGTGCAGCGCGATCAGGCCGGCCCAGTCCGGCCGCGCCTGCAGGATATTCTGGTACCACAGCTCGGCCTGCGAGCGCGTGTTGGTGAATACCAGCGTCGTGTCGTGGCGCTCGATTTCATCCACCACCGGCTGCAGCATCTGGATGCCCAGATGGCCGGCCCAGGGAAACCGCGAGGGGTGCGCGGGAATCAGGGTATCGACCAGGATATCCTTGCGCACCTGCGCTTCGACCACCACGCCTTGGGCGGCGCCCAGCAGTGCGTCTTTCGCCTGTTCCAGGTTGCCCAGGGTCGCCGACAAGCCCCACACCGGCAGCGCCGGATGCCAGTGCGCCAGGCGCGCCAGCGCCAGTTGCGTCTGCACGCCGCGCTTGCTGCCCATCAGCTCATGCCATTCATCGACGACGACCATGTCGAGCAGCGCGAACTGTTCGCGCGCATCGGCCTTGCTGAGCATGAGCGTCAGGCTTTCCGGCGTCGTGACCAGCACGTCCGGCAGCGATGTGGACTGGCGTGCGCGCTGCGCCGCGGTGGTGTCGCCGGTGCGCGCGCCGATGGACCAGGCCGGCGCCAGCGCGGCGCCGGATTCCTGCAATGCGCGCAAGGTATCGGCCGCCAGCGCCCGCATCGGCGTAATCCACAGCAGGCGCAGGCCGGCCTTCCTGCGCTTGACGGTGGCGCCGCGCAACAGGGCGGCGAACCACACGGCATAGGTCTTGCCGGAGCCGGTGCTCGCGTGCAGCAGGCCGGATTGCCCGGCCAGCGCGGCCGACCAGACCGCGCGCTGGAAGGGAAACACGGTCCAGCCGCGATCGTCGAACCAGGTCTCGATGGCGCCGGCCAGCGCCGGCGCAAGGTCGGACGAAAGCGCGGACGAGAGCGTGGACGAGAGCGCGCCGCGGTTCATGACGGCGCCGCCAGCAAGCCTTTCAGCGCATCCAGCGTGTCGGCATCCTCGATATGCTTGTCGTCGCGGCGGCGCAGGATGCGCGGGAAGCGCACTGCGATGCCGGCCTTGTGCCGGCCCGACAGCGCGATGCCCTCGAAGCCGATTTCGAACACCATGGTCGGCTTGACGCTGCGCACCGGGCCGAATTTTTCTATCGTGGTCTTGCGGATCACGCCGTCGACCTGGACGATCTCGGCGTCGCTCAGGCCGGAATAGGCCTTGGCGAAGGGCACCAGCCTGCGCCCGCCGGACGATTCCGGATCGGCGTCCCAGACGGCGAAGGTGTAGTCGGTGTACAGCGAGGCGCGCCGGCCATGCCCGCTCTGCGCATAGATCAGCACCGCGTCGATCGAATACGGATCGACTTTCCACTTCCACCAGGTGCCGACGTCCTTGGTGCGGCCGACGCCGTAGGCCGCATCGGCCGCCTTCAGCATCATGCCCTCGACGCCGCGCAGGCGCGATTCCCGGCGCAGCGCCGCCAGCGCATCCCAGTCGGCCGCGGCGATCAGCGGCGACAGGCGCAGTTGCGGCGCGGCGGCGTCGCGCACCAGCGTTTCCAGCAGCGCGCGGCGCTCGCGCTGCGGCAGGCTGCGGACGTCCAGGCCATCCATTTCCAGCACATCGTAGGCGACCAGCACGGCCGGCAGCTCGGCCAGCAATTTCGCCGACAGCGTCTTGCGGCCCATGCGTCTTTGCAGTTCGGCGAACGGCGCCGGCGCCGCTTCGCTCGCATTCGTATCGTGCCAGACCAGGATTTCGCCGTCGATCACGGTGCCGTCGGGCAGGCGCAAGGCGCCCAGTTCCGGAAAGCGCTCGGTGATCAAATCCTCGCCGCGCGACCACAGCCAGTTTTGCCCGCCGCGCGCCACCAGTTGCGCGCGCATGCCGTCATATTTCCACTCGACTTGCCAATGGCCGAGGTCGCCCAGCGCGGCCGGCTCGTTCTGCAACTGGTGCGCCAAAAAGAAGGGATAGGGCTGGCCGCCGCGCAGCGCGTGTTCATCGTCGGAGCGGGCTCCTATCAATTGCAGGAAACCTCTGGCGGTCGGGTTGACCCTGCCGTCGGTCCACCCCATCAGCCGCTGCGCGATCAACTTGCTGTCGACGGCGGCGATGGCGCCGAGCGCGCGCGTCACCAGCAGCTTCGACACGCCGACGCGAAAACCGCCGCCGATCAGCTTCACCAGCAAAAATCGCTCCGGCGTTTCCAGCTCGTCCCAGAAGGAAAACAGCGCGGCGCGGATGGTTTCCGGCGCGGCGCCGCGCAAGGGCGCGATGCGCCCCTCTATCCATTCGGCCAGGCCGATATCGCTGTGGCGCGCCGGCGCCGGCAGGATGTGGGCGATGGTTTCAGCCAGGTCGCCAACGGCGTGGTAGCACTCCTCGAACAACCACTCGTCCAGCAGCGCATACTCGGTGGCGTACTGGCGCAGCAATTTGCCGGGCACGGCCTGGCGCGGCTTGCCGCCGGCCAGAAAGTACACGGCCCAGGCGGCGTTTTCCGGCGCCGCG
>DASYLQ010000520.1:0-3396 GCA_036009485.1 Janthinobacterium sp. | reverse complement strand
GTGCGGGTGCCGCCGTCGGCCTGGATCACATCGCAGTCGAGGTGCAGGGTGCGCTCCCCAAAGGCTTCGAGGTCGAAGGCGGCGCGCAGCGAGCGGCCGATCAGGCGCTGGATCTCTTGCGTGCGGCCGGACTGCTTGCCGCGCGCGGCTTCGCGGTCCATGCGCGTGTGCGTCGAGCGCGGCAGCATGCCGTATTCTGCCGTCAGCCAGCCCTGCCCTTTGCCCTTCAAAAAACCGGGCACCTTGTCTTCGATGCTGGCGGTGCAGATCACCTTGGTGTCGCCGCACTCGATCAGCACCGACCCTTCGGCATGTTTGGTGTACTGGCGGGTCAGGCGGATCGGACGCAACGCATCGACGGCGCGGCCGCTCGGACGGGTGATAAATGACATGGCGGTTCCTGCTTTCTATCTATTTAAGTAATTGCGATGATTTTTCGATGGCGCCGCGGATCTCGGCGATGGCTTTTTCGATCTCGTCGTCGTTGAAGGCGTCGGTCTCGGCGGCCGGCGCCGTCTCGGCCGCCTGCGGCAGGCCGAGGATGGTGGTGCCGACCAGGTCCTGCGGCAGCGCTTCGGTCGAGATCACGGTCGACATGTCGGCCGTCACGCCGGCGCCGCCGTCCAGTCCCAGCACCGGACTGCCCTGCCACATGATCGCCAGCGCGGTGGCGTTGTCGCTGTGCGGGCCGGCCAGCGCCAGCGCCGCGGCCAGCATCTCGGGCACGGCGCGCACCACGGTCTGGCTGTGCAGGCGCCGCGCCAGGTCTTCGTCGGGCAGCATCGTCCACAGGCCATCCGAGCATAATAACATCACGTCGCCCGGCAGCAGGCTGGCGCGGCGCGACAGCTCGACCTTCGGCTCGGCCGAGGCGCCCAGGCAGTTATACAGCTTGTTGCGGTCGGGATGGGTGGCGCGCTGCGACTCGCCGATCACGCCCTTGGCGATCAGGCTCTCGATATGCGAATGGTCGCGCGTGCGCGCCAGCACCTGGCCGGCGCGCATCCAGTACAGGCGCGAA
This sequence comes from Janthinobacterium sp., assembly GCA_036009485.1. GTDB lineage: Bacteria > Pseudomonadota > Gammaproteobacteria > Burkholderiales > Burkholderiaceae_D > Janthinobacterium. The sequence goes on along the minus strand of DASYLQ010000520.1, from coordinate 2,375 downwards.
TCGCCGCAATGGGCCCAGGTCGCCGTGTTGTGCTGGATCAGGCAAGCCACCACGGTGGTGCGCGGCGTTTCGGACAGCCGGTGGTCGGCGCGGTAGCGGTGGATGTCGCGGTGCGCCGCCAGGAAGCTCTCTTCCAGGAAGCGCTCGGGCTTTTTCACATACGGCGTGGCGTGCTGCTGGAACAGCTGCGACATGGTCTGCGCCGTGATCTGGGCGGCGATCTCGCCGTGCAGGTGGCCGCCCATGCCGTCGGCCAGCACCAGCAGCAGGGCCTCGCGGGTGAAACTGTAACCCATGCGGTCCTGGTTGACCTTGCGGCCGCCGATCTGGCTTTCCTGATATACGGAGAATTGCATGGTGGTGTCCGGTGGTGGTGAAAGGTTGGCGATGAAAGGTGGGCGATGAAAGCGAGCGGATGCGCGGACGGCCGCTCAGGATTGCAGGGTGTCCGGCGCCGTGCCCTTGGCGCCACCGCGGCCGAAGACGCCGAGGCGGCCGGCCCAGCCGCGCAACTGGCCGCCGAGCTTTTCCAGCGCGCCCGGCGCGGCCGCCGCGGCGACCGGCGCCAGCAGCACTTTTTGCAGCGCGAACAGGCTTTGCGGCCGTTCCAGCACCTCGGTCATCAGGCACCAGCGCACCAGGTGCACCAGTTCGGGCGAGTACGCCCCGGCCAGCTTGTCGAAGTGGCCAGCCATCCTGTCCTCGCTCTTGCGCTGGTCGGCCGGCTGCGGCGGCGAGCCGACCATGCAGGCGAACATGGTCGCGCCGATGCTGTAGACATCCGACCACGGCCCCAGGCTGCCGGTCTTCGAATACAGTTCGGGCGGGGCGAAGCCGGGCGTGTACATCGGCGTCAGCTTCGGCAGGTCGGCGTTGAAGGTCTGGCGCGCGGCGCCGAAGTCGAGCAGGATCGGCGTGCCGTCGGTGCGCAGGTAGATATTGGCCGGCTTCAGGTCGAGGTGCAGCAGCTTGTTGGCGTGCACCTCGCGCAAGCCGTTCAGCACCTGGACAAAGATCTGGCGGATGAAGCCTTCGCTGAGCTTGCTGCCCCTGGCGCGCTGGCGCAGGATGTGGTCTTGCAGCGAATAGCCCGATTCGTAGGCCATCACCATATACACGGTGTCGTGGGCGCGGAAAAAATTCAGCACGCGCACCACATTGGCGTGGGAAATGCGCGCCAGCGCCCGGCCCTCTTCGAAAAAGCACTTCAGGCCGATGCGGAAGACCGGCAAATTAGCCTTGGAAATGGCCGGCGCCAACTCGCCCGGCTGGCGCAATGCCAGGGCGCTGGGCAAATATTCCTTGATCGCCACCGCATTGCCGTCGGCATCGTAAGCCAGATATACAATACTGAACCCGCCGGACGCAATTTTCTTTACAATGCGATATCCAGCAATTTCCAGCCCATCCGGCAATGGGGCGTTGTTTTGTGCAGCCATAGGGTGTCCTTGCCTCAACAGGCCCGATTGTGTGGAGTAATCACTGTTTTGTAAAGATAAAAACCGGGGAATCCATTGAGCATTTCAAGCATGACAGGCTACGCGGTTGCCACCAGCGAGAGCGCGGCGGGCACACTGACGATTGAAATCAAGAGCGTCAACTCGCGCTTTCTCGATCTGCAGTTCCGCATCAACGACGATTTAAGGGCGCTCGAGCCGGACCTGCGCGCGGCCATCATGGCGGCCATCACGCGCGGCAAGGTCGAGGTGCGCCTGAGCTTCGGCCGCAAGGCGGCAGCCGCCGGCACCCAGGCGCTCAACGAGACCCTGCTGGCCGAACTGGCGCGCCTGCAAACCGAGATCGGCAAGCATTTCGTCGCCGCCCCGGTGATGTCGGTGGCCGAATTGCTGCGCTGGCCGGGCGTCATCGAGGAAGCCCAGGTCGGCCAGGAATCGCTGCAGGCCGACGTCGCCGCCCTCACCGGGCGCACCGTCAAGGCCTTCGTCGAGAGCCGCCAGCGCGAAGGCGCGGCGCTGGAAGCGATGCTGGTGTCGCGCATCGACGCCATGGACGCCATCGTCAAGCGCATCACGCCGCTGATTCCCCAGGTTGTCGCGCAATTCCAGCAAAAAGCCGTCGAGCGCATGCAGGATGCGCTGGGCCTGGCCTGCCAGGGCTCGAACGCGGCCATGTCGCGCCAGGATGCGATGGAGCGCATCCGTCAGGAAGTGATCCTGTACGGCATCCGCATCGACGTCTCGGAAGAGCTGTCGCGCCTGTCGGCCCACCTGACCGAGACCCGCCACATCCTGAAAAAAGGCGGCCAGGTCGGCAAGCGCTTGGATTTCATGATGCAGGAACTCAACCGCGAAGCGAACACCCTGGGCGCCAAGGCGGCTGTCAAGGAACTGGCCGACGCTTCGATGGAATTGAAG
>DASYLQ010000519.1:0-1668 GCA_036009485.1 Janthinobacterium sp. | reverse complement strand
CCCTGCAGCATGGCCTCGGAATCGAACGGAAGATTTGCAGGGTTCATCGGCTGTCTCCCGGTGTTTTCGGCTTCGAACGATCGGTGCCGGATTTTGTAAAGTGAACGTGCCATTTGCGCCAGCGCCGACAGGCGCATATGGCGATGCACCGAAACCCGATTGACGCGCACCGCGCTTGGTGCAAGTCTCAAATATCAAGGATTACAGCGTCTTAGTGCGCGCGATTGCGCCTAAAAATCGGTCGTCATGCATCGCCAATCATCACTTGGTGACCAGTTTCACGTCAGGAGAGATCGAATGTTCCACAACTCGCGTTGGCTGCGTTCAACGTTTGCGTCGAAATTCACCTTGCCCGCGGTCGCGCTCTCCGCGGCTTTGGCAACGCCCGCATTGGCTGCCGGCACCAAGACAATCACCGCGGTGATGCATTCCGATTTGCGGGTGATCGATCCGGGTTTCACGACGGCGTATATCACCCGCGATCATGGCTACATGGTCTATGACACGCTGCTGGCGACGGATGCGAATTTCAAGGTCCAGCCGCAGATGGCGGACTGGAAAGTCTCCGACGACAAGCTGACCTACACCTTCACGTTGCGCGACGGCCTGAAATGGCATGACGGCGCGCCGGTGACGGCGGAAGATTGCGTCGCCTCATTGAAGCGTTGGGGCGCCAATGACGGCATGGGCCAGAAGCTGATGGATTTCACCGCCAGCATCGAAGCTCCGGATGAAAAAACCATCGTGCTCAAGCTGAAGGAGGCCTACGGCCTGGTGCTGGAGTCGATCGGCAAACCGTCGTCGCTGGTGCCGTTCATGATGCCGAAGCGGATGGCGGAGACGCCGAAAGGGCAGCAGATCAAGGAGCAGATCGGCTCGGGTCCTTTCAAATTCGTGGCCGCTGAATTCCAGCCCGGCGTGAAGGCGGTCTATGAGAAGAACAAGGACTATGTGCCGCGCAAGGAGCCGCCGAACTGGACCTCCGGCGGCAAGGTAGTGAAGGTCGATCGCGTCGAGTGGATCACCATGGCGGATGCGCAGACCGCTGTGAACGCGCTGCAGTCCGGCGACATCGATTTCATGGAGAACCCGTCCTTCGATATTCTACCGGTGCTGGCCAAGGACAAGGATCTAAAGGTCGAAACGCTGAACAAGCTCGGGTTTCAAACGCTTGGGCGCATGAATTTTCTCTATCCACCGTTCGATAACGTAAAAGTCCGTCGCGCGGCGTTCCTGGCGATGAGCCAGAAGCCGGTGCTCGATGCCCTGGTCGGCAATCCCGAATATTACAAGGTCTGCGGCGCGGTGTTCGTTTGCGGCACGCCGTTGGCGACCGATGTCGGCTCGGAAACGCTGACCAAGGGCGACGGCATGGCGCAGGCCAAAAAGGAATTGGCGGCTTCCGGCTACGACGGCACGCCCGTCGTGGTAATGGCGCCCGGCGACGTGGTTACGCTGAAGGCGCAACCGATCGTCGCCGCGCAATTATTGCGCGAAGCCGGCTTCAAGGTCGACGTGCAGGCTACCGACTGGCAGACCGTCGTCACCCGCCGCGCCAGCCAAAAACCGCCAAAGGAAGGGGGCTGGAATATGTTTTTCACCAACTGGGTCGGCGCCGACGTGCTGAACCCCGTCGTCAACGCATCGACCAGCGGTCGCGGCAAGACC
>DASYLQ010000518.1:0-4737 GCA_036009485.1 Janthinobacterium sp. | reverse complement strand
ACCCCTGTGCCGTGAATTTTCCTTGCCGCTCCATGTCGAATCCTGACACCATCCCTGGAGCGCAAACATGGAACCGGAAGACAAACCAAGACCCGCCTTCCCGGCTTCGGCGGGCATCTTGCTTGGCCTTGGCGTCGGCGGCTTTTTCGACGGCATCGTGCTGCACCAACTGCTGCAGTGGCACCACATGCTGTCCAGCGCCGGCTACCCCGCCACCACGCTGGACAACCTGCGCCTGAATATCCTGTGGGACGGCATATTCCACGCCGCCACCTATGTCTTCATCCTCGCCGGCCTGGCCATCCTGTGGCGCGGCGCGCGGCGCACCCACGTGCCATGGTCGCCGCTGGCGCTGCTGGGCACCATGCTGATGGGCTTCGGCCTGTTCAACCTGGTAGAAGGCATCGTCGACCACCACATCCTGAAAATCCACCACGTGAATGAAACGGTGCCGCCCGACCAGTGGATTTACTGGGACCTGGGCTTCCTCGCCTGGGGCGCGCTGATGCTGGCCGGCGGCTGGTCCATCTGGCGCAGGGGCAAGGGACGGACAGATTCCAGGTTGCACATCGTCAAATCCGCCGAACAATGAAATCGAAGCGGCCCCAAGCGTCGCAAAAACCACAGCTGCACCAACCGGGAGAACCATGATGGAAAATGCCAAAGTCCGCGTCTTCGTCTTCGACCGCTTCGACCATGCGGAAGACGCGCGCCAGGCCTTGCTGGCCGGCGGCTTGCCCGAAGCCGGCGTGCAGCTCAGCGGCGGCGAGGATGAGGCCGGCCCTGTCGAAGGCAATTTCACGGTCGGCAATACCGATACCCGGACCGGCCCGATCGAACGCGCCTTCAACGCCCTGATCGGCGCCGACAACCACAGCTATGCCGGCAATTACGACAAGACCGCCCTGCGCGGGCTGTATCGGCTGCAGGTCAATGTGGAGGCGCCCCACCAGCAGGCGCTGGCGGAAACCGTCATGCAGCGCTTCGGCGGCGCCGACATCGAAAGCCGCAGGCCGGCGAAATAAGTGCAGAAATAAGCGCAGAAAAGGCGGCGCCTCCCGCAAGTTTGCCATTTCAGGCAAAATAGGCGGATTCAACCGAGGAGCCTTGCCATGATTTTTGAAATCGCCGAAATCCAGATCAAACCCGATACCCAGGCCGCCTTCGAAGCCGCCGTCGCCGAAGCGGTGCCGCTGTTCAGGCGCGCCAAGGGTTGCCATTCGATGCGCCTGGAGCACTCGATCGAACAAGCCGACGCCTACCGCCTGGTGGTGGGCTGGGAAACGCTGGAAAACCACATGGTGGATTTCCGCGAAAGCCAGGATTTCCAGGCATGGCGCGGGCTGGTCGGCGGCTTTTTCCTGGCGCCGCCCAAGGTCGGCCATACCAGCACGGTGCTGGCCGGCTTCTAGTTTGCGAACAGGCGGCGCCGGCTGGCGCCGCCTGCACCTTTCTACAGCGGACTGGCCGCGCTAGCCTCGAACAGGCGTTCCACCAGCGCCAGGTCGGGCGGCGCGGCGCCGGCCGCCAGGCAGGCGCCCGCTCCCGCTGCGACGGCGAAGCGCAGATGCTCGGCGCCGCCGTGCTGCGGCCGGCTCATCAGGCTGAACAGCAAACCGCCCATGCTGGCGTCGCCGGCGCCGACCGAATCGACCACCTCGATTTTCGGCGGCGCCGCCCGCCACGCGCCATCGCCGCGATACAGGGCCGCGCCCTGCTCGCCCCGGGTGTACAGATAGCTCGCGTGCGGATTCCAGCGGCGCAGCGTGGCGAACGAAGCCTCGATATCTTCGCTGCGGAACAAGCCGCGCAAGTCTTCGTCCGACACCTTCACCACGTCCGCCAGCGCGACCATCGCGCGCAGGGTGGCGTCATAGGAACGGTTCATCAGCACGCGGAAATTCGGATCGTAGCTGATCGCCGCGCCGGCCGCCTTCAGCTCGGCCGCCAGCGCCAGCAGCTTGGCGCCCAGCGGCTGGCGCGCCAGGCTGATGCCGCCGAAATGCACCCACTTCGCCTGTTGCTGCCAGCCCGGCGGCAGCAGGGAGGCGTCGAAATGCAGGTCGGCGCTGTCGTCGCCGACGAAAAAATACTGCGGCGGATTGAGCTGATGGACGATCGCCAGCAGCGGCGATTTGTCCAGGCGCTGCAGAAAGCGCGCGTCCAGCCCCGCCCTGTCATTGGCGGCCGCCAGTTCCTCGCCGAAGACGTCGCGGCTGACCGCGCCGGCAAAGGCGCTGGCCACGCCCAGGCGCGCCATCACGCGCGCCACGTTCCAGGTCGAGCCGCCGACGCGGCTGGTCCAGCTGTCGGCGCCGCTGCGCAGCATGTCGGTCAGCGCTTCGCCCGCCGCGACGAAGACCGGGAGCGCGCTCATGCCGCACCGCCGATCACGTTCAGCACTTCGTAGCAGGCGCCCATGGTGTGGTAGTCGACCTTGCCGGCCGGGCTTTTCTCGGCGGTGATTTTGGTGTTGTCGCCGCGCAGGATGCGGTACCAGGCGCCGTGCTCGTGGTCGACGAAATGCTCCCAGCCATAGCCCCAGATCCTGTCGTACCAGTCCCAGTATTTTTCCGCGCCGGTGCGCGCGCCCAGCACGGCGGCGGCGGCCAGGCTTTCCGCCTGCACCCAAAAGTATTTGTCGCTGTCGCAGATTTCGCCGTGCGGGCCGAAGCCGTAAAAGATGCCGCCGTGTGCGCCGTCCCAGGCCTTGGCCAGCGCGCTGTCGAACAAGTCGGCAGCGCGCGGCGCCAGCCAGTCCGACGGCCCCGCCATGTCCCCGGCGTGGCGCTCCATGATGAGCAGCAGCTTGGCCCACTCGGTGAAATGGCCGGGCTGGTAACCCCAGGGACGGAAGATGTTGCTCTTGTCGTGCAGATTGTATTCCCAGTCGATGCTCCAGTCGGGATGGTAGTGTTCCCAGATCATGCCGCCGGCCAGGCCGGCCTGGCGCACCGTGATGTTGTGCGCCAGCGTTTCGGCGCGGTGCAGATAGCGTTTTTCCCCGGTCGCCTCGAAGGCCGCCAGCATCGCTTCGCAGGCGTGCATATTGGCGTTCTGGCCGCGGTAGGGAGCCAGTGCGCTCCAGTCGGCGCTGGCTTCGTCGGCGTACAGGCCGTGCTGCGCCTGCCAAAAGCGCCGCTCCATCAGCGCATGGGTCTCGTCGAGATAAGCCCTGGCTTCGCCCATGCCCGCCTGCAGCGCGCGGGCGTAGGCCAGCAAGACGAAGGCCAGGCCGTAGCAGTGGTTGGTGGCGTCGCTGACGGTCTTTTTACCCTCGTTCCACGACAATTGCCAGGCATAGCCGCCGGTGGCCGGATCGCGGTGGGCGTCGCGCAGGAAGGCCACGCCGTGCCGCATCGCCGCCAGGTACTCGGCCTTGCCGAACTGGCGGTAAGCCATCGCATAGTTGAAGACGAAGCGCGTGCTGCTGACCAGGTGGCGCGTGCCGCGGTCGTAGATCGCGCCGTCGTCCATGAAGAAATGGTAGAAGCCGCCGCTGGGGTCGATGCAGCGCGGATGATAAAACTTCATGGTGTCGGCGATGTGCGCCAGCAGCATGTCGCGTGAGCGGAAGTCGGGATTCATTGTATCTCCAGAAGGGGTAAAAGTGGAGGCTTGCCGCGCCGGCTTGCCGCGCCGGCTCTGCGGCCGGCGGCGGCATGGCTCACCGTTCGCCGCCCGGCGTTGCGGGCGCAAAGCCGGGATGGTTGAATACCTGGCGCAGATAGGCCAGGAAAGTCTCGTCGCGGCTGATCGTCTTGCCGGGCGAGTCGCTCAGCTTGGCGACCGATTGGCCGTTGCAGGCGACCAGTTTCATGACGATGTTCAGCGGCGTCAGGCCGACATCGTTGGTAAGGTGGGTGCCGATGCCGAAGGCAGTCATGATGCGGTCGGCGAAATGGCGGTGCAGCGCCAGCGCGGTCTCCAGGTTCAGGCCGTCGGAAAACACCAGGCGCTTGGTGCTGGCGTCGATGCGTAGCGCGGCGTAGTGGCGCAGCGCCTTTTCGCCCCAGGCGACCGGGTCTCCGGAATCGTGGCGCAAGCCGTCGAACAGCTTGGCGAAGTAGAGGTCGAAATCGGCCAGGAAGGCGTCCATGCCGACCACGTCGGTCAGCGCAGTGCCGAGGTCGCCGCGGTATTCCTGCACCCAGCCTTCCAGCGCGGCCTTCTGGAAATCGCGCAGGCGCACGCCGAAGGCCTGGAACGATTGCATGTATTCGTGGGCCATGGTACCGATCGGGATCAGGCCGAAGCGTTTCGCCTGGTAGACATTCGACGTGCCCTTGAAATACTCCGGCACCTCGGTCGACAGGCGGGACACGACCTCGTCGTGCCACTCGGCGGAAAAGCGCCGGCGCAGGCCGAAATCGGAGATTTCAAACGGGTGCCTGCGGCGCGGCTGGCCTTCCAGCGCCTTCAGCGCGGCGATCTTGGCGTTCAGGCGGCGGCGCCCTTCGGCCAGCGCGGCGGCCAGGTCGAAGCGGCGGAAATACAGCTCGTTGACGATGTACAGCGCGAAGATCTCGAAACCCATCACATGCACCTGCGGGCCGGCCGCGCGGATCGTCAGCTTGCCGCCGGCGCTGGCGACGTGGATGAACTTGCGCTGGAAACGGAACACCGTGAGGAAGTCGACGAAGTCGCTCTTGATGTAGCGCAGCGTGCGCAAGTAAGCCAGTTCATCCTCGGCGAAGGACATCGAGCACAGGTGGTCGAGCTGCAGATTGAGTTCGT
>DASYLQ010000517.1:0-4021 GCA_036009485.1 Janthinobacterium sp. | reverse complement strand
CCGGCGTCGGTGCCGCGCGGGGCCGATGCAGCCTTGCCGGGATGGTGTTCGGGCGCCGCCGGTTCATCCAGCAGCGCCGCCACGCGCGCCGTCGCCACCACGGATTGCTGCAACTGGCTGAATTGCATGGTGATCTGGATCAGCGGCTCGATCACCCGCGCGATGTAGTTGATGAAGGCGTACAGCACGCCGACTTCGACCGCGCTCATGCTGCGCCGGCCGAAGCTGAAGATCACCACCGCCAGCAGGATAATGTTGAGCATGTCGAGCGCCGGCCGCAGCAGCCAGGCGTTGGCGCGCAGCTCGGACAGGCGCGCCGTGTAGTGGGCTTCGTTGGTGGCGCGGAAGCGGGCGCCGAAGCGCTGCTGCGCATTGTTTGCCTGCAGTACGCTCATGCCGCCTATCGATTCCGCCATCTGGCCGTTGATGTCGCTGCGCAGCTGGCGCGCCAGCGTCACGGCGGGCGCGCTCCAGCGCTGGTACAGGTAGACGATCAGCAGCACGGCCGGCAGCAGCGCCAGCACGATCAGCATCAGGTGCCAGTCCAGCCAGGCCATGGCGCAGATGGTGCCGACCAGGACGATGCTACTGTCCAGCATGACGAACAGCACTTGCACGTACAGCGTCTTGACGGCCTCGGTGTCGTTGGTCACGCGCGACACCAGCTGGCCGATGATGGCGCTGTCGAAGAAGGCCATCGGCAGGCGCAGCACGTGGCCGTAGACTGATTCGCGCAGGCGCTGCACCGAGCGCATCGCCAGCCCGGCCAGGCGCGTCAGCTGGAAATAGCGCAGGCCGCTGGCGGCCCATCCCGTCAGCAAGGTGCCGGCCAGCAGCAGCGCCATGCGCGGCCAGTCGAGGCGGTGCGGCAGCAGGTGTTCGTCGATCAGGGCCTTGCCGAGGATGGGGCCGAGCACTTCGAGGAAGGCGGCCAGCACCAGGAAGGCCACCGCCCAGCCGAGGTGGCCGAGGTCCGGCGTGGCGGCGCGGCGCAGCAGGGCGACCGCCTGCCGGGTCTGGCGCCTCGGCGGCGCAGCGGACGTTGCGGTGGATTCAGAGCGCATCGAGGCTGGCCTCCAGTTGCTGGTAGCGCCACTGGCTGGCATACCAGCCGTCGCCGGCCAGCAGCTCGTCGTGGCTGCCGCATTCGGCGATGCGGCCGTCGCGCAGCACGACGATCAGGTCGGCGTCCACCACCGCGCTGAGGCGGTGGCTGGCGATGATGGCGCTGCGGCCCGGGCGGCTGCGGCGCAGCGCTTCCAGGTGGCGCAGGATGCGCGTCTCGGTGCCGGTGTCGACCGCCGACAGCGCGTCGTCGAGCAGCAGCAGGGAACTGTCGGCCAGCAGGGCGCGGGCGATCGCCACGCGCTGGCGCTGGCCGCCGGACAGGGTGACGCCGCGCTCGCCGACCTGGGTCTCGTAGCCGGCCGGGAAGAGCAGGATGTCGTCGTGGATCGCCGCCAGCGTGGCCGCGTGCTCGATTTCCGCGCGCGTCGCATCGGGCCGCGCCAGTGCGATATTCTCGGCGATGGTGGCGGAAAACAGGAAGGATTCCTGCGGCACCCAACTGATCGCCGCGCGCAGGGTCTTCAGCGTGTAGTCGGCCAGTTCGCGGCCGCCCCAGCGCAGCGCGCCGGACTGCGGCGTCAGCTGGCGCAGCAGCAGGCGCAGCAAGGTCGACTTGCCGCTGCCGGTGGGGCCCACCAGGCCCAGGGTGCGGCCCGGCTGCAGGCTGATGGAAATGCCGGCCAGGGCCAGGCGCGGCCGCGCCCTGCGCTCCGCGGGCGCGGCCGGTGCGGCGTCGCGCTCCGGGCCTGGATTGGGGTAGGCATAGTCGATGTCCTGCATCAGCAGCGCCCCGGCCGGCGCCTGCGTCAGCGCGCCGTGGTCGGCGATGGCCAGCGGCGCGTCCAGCATCGGCTGCAGGCGCGCCAGCGCGGCGCGGCCGCGTTCGATCAGCGACAGCACCCAGCCGGCCGCGAACATCGGCCAGATCAACTGTCCGAGATACATCGAAAAGCTGGTCAGCGCGCCTATCGTCAACTGGCCCTGCCACACCAGGTAGCCGCCCAGGCCCAGCGTCAGGGTGCTGGCGGCGGTCAGGGTCAGGCCGACCGCCGGTTCGTAGGCGGCTTCCCAGCGCTGGGCGGCCAGGCTGGCGCCGGCGGCGCGGCCGGCCAAGGCGGAAAATTGCGCGCCGCTGCGCTGTTCCAGTCCCAGCGCGCGTAGCGTGCGCACGCCGGACAGCGATTCCTGCACATGGTCGTTGAGGGCGCCGAAGCGCTGCAGCGAATCGGTCGAGGCGGCATGGATGTGGCTGGAAATGCGCCAGAACGCCAGCGCCATCAGCGGGAAGGGCAGCAGGGCGACCAGGGTCAGGCGCCAGTCCACGCCCAGCAGCATGATGGCCAGCACCATCAGCAGGGTCAGGCTGCCGTCGAAGCCGGCCAGCATTGCCTCGCCGGCGGCCATTTCGATGGCGTCGATATCGTTGGTGGCCAGCGCCATCAGGTCGCCGGTGCGCTGGCCGCGGTAGAAGGCCGGGCCTTGCAGCGACAGGCGTGCGTAAAAGCGCGTGCGCAGCGACACGCCCAGCTTGTAGGCGGCGGCGTACAGCGTCTGGCGCCAGCCGACCCGCAAAAAATAAATGCCGGCGCCGATGGCCAGCAGCGCCAGCAGTTGCAACCACAGTTCGTGGCCGCCAAGGCGATGCGCGGCCAGGCCGTCGATCATGGCGCCGATCTTGCGCGGCACCCAGACCGTCAGCGCGGCGACTCCGGCCAGCATCAGCGCCGCCGCCGCGTAGGCGCGCCATTGCTGGCGCACGAAGCCGCCGATTAGCCTCGATAAACTCATGGAACATCCTTGTTGGTGGTGCGCCCGGTGCGGATGACAGGTCCGCCGGCGCAAAGCACGCACAGGATACAACATGGCTTGAAATTGGAGTATTTCACAGGCACAAAAAAAAACGGGCCGAAGCCCGTTTTTATTGCCGTGCAGCCACAGGGACCTCGAAGACCGTAGCGAACTGCGCACCAGGTTTATCGAGGTTCCCTGAAGAGGTTTATTTCCGCGCCTGGCCCTTGCCGGACTGGCCGGCGCCTGGCTTGGGCGGGGTAACGGCCGGCGCCGCCGGTTTTGCCTTGGCGCGCGCGGCCGCCTTGGCCAGCGGCGCTTCCGGCGCCGCCACGGCGGGTTTCACGGCCGTGACGTCGATCGGATTGGCGGCCGGGATTTTCGCCGCCGCCGGCTTGGCCGATGCTGGCGCCGGTTTTTCCGTCAGCTTGGAGACGGCCCTGGCGACCGGCTTGGCCTTGGGCGCCGGCTTGGCGCTGGCGGCGGGCTCGGCTTGCGCGGTGCCGGCCGGGTGTTGCGAGGGCTGGCTGGCGGCCGCCGCTTCGGGCCGGCGTGGCGTTTCGGCTTCAGGTTTCGCTTCAACCTTGGCTGCGGCCGGCGCCGCGACGGGTGCAGCCGGCGCTGCCGGACGGGCGGCGGCCGGCTGGGCCGTAACCGGGCTGGCGTTGAAGGCAGGGCCGGCGCTTTTTGCCGACAGTAATTGTTTCGCTACCGCCGAACCGCTTTCCAGCACCGCCCTGCCGGCGCCGAATTGCAGCGCGATGAGTTTTGAGGCGCTGTCGAATGCCTTGTCGGTGAATGTATCGATGAATGTCAATTGCGCTTCTAATTGCGATTTTGCTGCCGTTGAAAACTGCTCTTGAATTTGAAACATATTTATCCCCTTATGTAGGAATGTCGGCAAAATTCCCTGGAAAACTGCGGCGACTGAATCGCCTTCGCTCGCTTGGCGGCCTGGACCAGGGACTGAAGAGAGGAACTCTTTTGACGCACTGCAATACAAACATTTTAGCGATGATTCCCCGCGTTTGAAAGTTTTTTTTCGGTATTCTTCATGCCATTCCTAAGAGTAAGATTGCAAAATGAAATGTATTTGCGCTAGCGCAATATGCCTTGTGATGAATGATGAAACTGGCTGACATTTTAAAATATGTTGCAATGCAGT
>DASYLQ010000516.1:0-8283 GCA_036009485.1 Janthinobacterium sp. | reverse complement strand
CGCATGCCAGGGCATTTCGGCGGGCCGGCGCAGGACGATGGACAGGGAGATCAGCATGGCCAGCGATTCGACCACGCTGGGCACCAGGCGTGTCAGCGGAATCGAGCGCGGCCGCAGGTAAATCAAGGCCAGGCCGGTGGCGGCGGCCACCGCCAGCAGTAGCCGCGCGGCCAGCATGACCAGGGCGTCGCGGCTGTAACCGAGGCGGGCGACGTCGGTGACGCCGAAGGCAACGAAGAAAAACACGCCGATGCCCAGCGCGCTGCGCAATTGCGACTGCGTCTGCGCCAGGTGCTGGGTCAGGAACGCCGTCTCGGCGTCGGCGTCGCGGAATTCGCAGTCGAACGGGGCGAGGACAAAATTATTCTGGCTGTCGGAACGGCTCTTCACGGCGTGCTTTCCTGATAATGGGGTCTGTTTGCCGGAGCGGCAAGGCAAGGCGATACGGGGAGCCGGCGGCCGGACCAAATGTCGCAGCAGCAATGCGTTTTGGAAATATTACGTCTAAGAATATTATTTAGACAGGAAAAACGACCAGACTATTGAGGTGTCACTAATGGCGCCACCGCCGGCAACACCAGCGTGAAGGTGGTGCCGGTTCCGACGCCGCTGCTGACGTCGATGCGGCCGCCCAGCACGCCGGTGACGATATTGTGGGCGATATGCAGGCCCAGCCCGGAACCGCCGGAGCCCAGCCGGGTGGTGAAGAAGGGGTCGTAGATGCGTCCCAGGTTGTCGGCGGGAATGCCGACGCCATTGTCGCTCATCGATAGCGCGATCTCGCTGGAAGCGGCCGCGGCCGGCGCGGCGCGGATCACGATGTCGCCGCCGGGCCGGCCCTCGAAGGCATGCAGCACGCAGTTGTCAAACAGCGTGCTCAAGACCTCGCCCAGCGGACCGGGGTAGCTGTCCATCACCAGGCCGTCGGCGATGTCTTGCTCGACCGTGAAACCGGTGTTTTTCAGCGCGACGCGCAGCGGAAGGATCAATTCGGCGACGAATTCGCGCAAGTCGAAGCGGCGCCGCTGCGAACTGGCGCGGTCGACCGCGATCTGCTTGAAGCTGCTCACCAGGCCGGCCGCGCGCTGCAGGTTGCGCAGCACGATGTCGTCGGCCTGGGCGGCGTCGTCCAGATAGGTTTCCAGTTCGGAACGGCGCAAGCCGCCGGCTACGCTGGCGCGCAACTGGCGGGTGCGCTCGGAGATGGTGGTGGCCGCCACCAGGCTGTTGCCGATCGGCGTATTCAATTCGTGGGCGATGCCGGCCACCAGCGCGCCCAGCGCCGCCAGCTTGTCGCGCCGCAGCAGCTCGTCCTGGGTCATGCACAGGTTTTCCAGCGCGGTCGCCAGTTCTTCGTTGGCCATTTCGGATTGTTCCTTGGCCCGCGTCAGTTCGATGGTGCGGGCCGCCACCAATTCTTCCAGGTGTTCCCGGTGGCGCAGCAATTCCTGTTCGTGGCGGCTGTGCTCGATGGCGATGCCGGCCATGTGGATGGCGATATCGATCAGGCCGAAGTCCTCGGCGCCGGGACTGCGCACTTCGCGGTAATACATCGCGAAGGAACCCAGCACGCGGTCGCGCTGCAGGATGGGAATCGCCCAGCAGGCGCGCAAGCCATGCGGCTCGGCGATGGGCAGGTAATTCGCCCACAGGGGATCGTTGCGGATGTCGCCGACTACTACTGCTTCCTTGCGGTACATGGCGGTACCGCAAGAGCCGGCCTGGGGGCCGATTTCCAGCCCGTGCAGCGCCGCCAGGTAGGCTGGCGGCAGGCTGGGTCCGCAGGCCGCATGGATGCGGCGGCCGTCTTCGTCCAGCAGCATGACTGAACACAGCACACCGGGCGATTGCGACTCGATCAGGCGCACCAGCTGGGCCAGCGACTCCATCAGGACGGCGCCCTTGGCGATCGTCTCCAGCAAGGCGTTCTGGCCGCTGCGCAGGGCTTCGGCCCGTTTGCGTCCGGTAACGTCGGTCAGGCGCGCGTGCAACAGTTGCCTGTTCGCCAAGGGCAGGGGCATCAGACGCATTTCGCAATCGATGCTGCCGCCGGCGCTATGGGCGAAAGCGGCTTCGAAGACGCGCGGCTCGCCGGCCAGTGCCTGCCTGATCTGTTCGCCTAGGACTAAAGAGGAGGGACGGCCATCCGCCTGCCGCGGCGGGCACAGGCTGGCCAGGTTGGCTTGCAGCAACTCGTCGCGGCCGCGTCCGAACATGCGCTCGGCGTTGGTATTGGCGTCGATCAGGCAATCCTGTTCGATATCCAGCAACAGCACCGTATCGGGCGCGCCCGACACCAGCGCGTGGTAATCGATTGCTAACATGGGCGCTCCGCCGTTGGCATCTTCGGTTTGGGGAACAGCCGGTTGCTTCATCGTGACGCTCATTGGCGGTTTGATGTGGGTCAGTATAGCCTTCCGGAGCTCACTGCGCCCGCCGGATTGACGGGGTTAAAAAAAACGCTGCAAACCTGTGAGGGTTTGCAGCGTTTTTTATTTATCCGGTAGCTGGTGCCCACGGAGGGACTCGAACCCCCACACCTTGCGGCACATGGACCTGAACCATGCGCGTCTACCAATTCCGCCACGTGGGCATCACAGCGCTGCATCAGAAAAACCAGCAGCGTGAACGACGAGGCGAATCATACTCGGTATGGGCGGCCCGGTCAATGGTGGAGTGGGGCGGCAGGGAAAGTTTGTTCCCTGCTGCATAAAATAGGAAAGGCAGCGCTTCAGGCGCCGATATTGGCGACCAGGCCGCTGTTGTACGAGGCGCTGACGAAAGTCGACGTCAGGCCGGGGTTGCTCTTCAGGATGTTCGCGTAGTTGGCGCTGACGGTGGCGGACAGGTTTTGCAGCGTGCCCGTGGCCGTGTAAACACCCGATTCGCTGGCGCTGCTCGACAGGGTGCCGACGACGCCGGCGTCGGCGGCCAGTTGCGCCACGCCCGTCGTATCGAGTCCCACCGGCGGCACGACCACCGGCTCGGCGGTGGTGCCGGCCTGGTTGATCGTATTGAGCAAGCCGGCGGCGCTGTAGGTGGCGCTGGCGCCGGTGCCGCCGCCGAGTATCGAAACGATGCTGGCGTTCGACGACAGGTTGACCGCGGACGCGATAGCGGCGGCGCTGGATTTGCTGTTGTCGATAGGCGAGGCTGGCGTGGCCGGCGGCTGGTAGGCGCTGCCGACGGTTGCGGCTCCGCTGGAAGAGATTGAAGAAATGGACATGGGTATGAACTCGCGTTTTTGCTGGGCTAGGCTGCTTGCTGCAGGGGCCGGCCGCGCTGCGACCGTGACGCACATCCCAGTATAGTCGCTTTTTTGAAATTTGCCTCAATTCAACATCAATTGCGGAAATAAAAAAACGCTGCAAACCCGTGAGGGTTTGCAGCGTTTTTACTAATCCGGTAGCTGGTGCCCACGGAGGGACTCGAACCCCCACACCTTGCGGCACATGGACCTGAACCATGCGCGTCTACCAATTCCGCCACGTGGGCACTGAAAGCTTGCTGCTCTTTGCTGCGTGTACTGCATCAGCGGCAGCATCATCGGATATCGTGGGCGGGCTGTCAAGGGTGGGTAGGATTTTTTTCGTTAAATATCTGGCCGCCCATCTCGGCGCCGGCTGAAATGAAAAACGCCGCAAACTCGTGAAAGTTTGCGGCGTTTCTGCGTATCCGGTAGATGGTGCCCACGGAGGGACTCGAACCCCCACACCTTACGGCACATGGACCTGAACCATGCGCGTCTACCAATTCCGCCACGTGGGCACTGTTACTGCAACTTCTGCTATCATAACTGCTTGGAGAGTTTTGCGCCAGATGAACTTTCGTTCCATACTGCACATCCACTCTGAACTGCTTTCCCGTCGCAGACTTGGTTTTGAGGCGCGTCGTTGCGAGAGAACAAGATTATAGAGTAATCTTCCTGGATGTCAAATACCTCCGCAAAGTATTTTTTAAGAGCACGCGTTAGGTAAACCGTGCCGACCTCCGGTACACTACGGCTATCATCGTGTCAATATTGACGGTGTCCGTCATTATGCGAGTCCGGTCTTCATCCAAATCATAGTCCGATCACTGTCAATAATAAAATAGAAATACTTTTGAGCCAACATACCCACACCATTCCCAGCCGGGAGGAAATTCTCGGCATCTTCCGCAGTGTCAAAGCGCCGCTTGATCCGCGCTCACTCGCGCTTTCGCTGGATGTACATGCCGATTCCATGGACGTGCTGGTGCGCCGCCTGAAGGCGATGGAGCGCGATGGCCAGCTGCAGTCCGATCCCAGCGGCACCTTCGTGCTGGCCGAGCAGGCCGGCTTCGTCGCCGGCCGCGTCAGCAGCCACCGCGACGGTTTCGGCTTCGTCATCCCGGACGAGCCGGGCGACGACCTTTTCTTGCCCGAGAAGGAAATGCAGAAAGTGCTGCACGGCGACAAAGTACTGGCGCGCGTCGTCGGCACCGACCGCCGCGGCCGCCCTGAAGGCACCATCGTCGAGGTGGTCAGCCGCGCCAATACGCATATCATCGGCCGCCTGCTCAACGAGAGCGGCACCTGGGTGGTGGCGCCGGAAGACCAGCGCATCGGCCAGGATATTTTGGTGGCCGGTTCCCCCGGCAAGGCCAGGGCCGGGCAGATCGTCAGCGTCGAGCTGACCGAACAGCCGTCGCGCTTCAAGCAGCCGGTCGGCAAGATCGTGGAAATTTTGGGCGAGCTGGACGATCCCGGCATGGAAATCGAGATCGCCGTGCGCAAGTTCGGCGTGCCGCACATCTTTTCCGCCGCGGCGCTGAAGCAGGCCGCCAAGCTGCCGGCCGAAGTGCGCGCCGGCGACCTGGCCGACCGTGTCGACCTGCGCGACGTGCAGCTGGTGACCATCGACGGCGAAGACGCGCGCGACTTCGACGACGCCGTGTATTGCGAGCCGGTGAAAGTGGGCCGGACGAATTGCTTCCGCCTGATCGTGGCGATTGCCGACGTCAGCCATTACGTCAAGCCCAACGATGCCCTCGACATCGACGCGCTCGAGCGCAGCACCTCGGTGTATTTCCCGCGCCGCGTGATTCCGATGCTGCCGGAAAAACTCTCCAACGGCCTGTGCTCGCTGAATCCGGCCGTCGACCGCCTGACCCTGGTCTGCGACGCCGTCATCACGGCCGGCGGCGACATCAAGGCTTACCAGTTCTACCCGGCGGTGATCCATTCCGCGGCGCGCCTGACGTATAACGAAGTGGCCGACATCCTCGGCAACACCAAGGGACCGGAAGCGGCGCGCCGCCCGGCCATCGTGGCGCACCTGCAAAACCTGTATGACGTCTACCACGCGTTGCTGAAGGCGCGCACGGCGCGCGGCGCCATCGATTTCGAGACCACCGAAACGTATATCGTCGCCAACGCCGCCGGCAAGATCGAAAAGATCATCCCGCGCACCCGCAACGACGCCCACAAGCTGATCGAGGAGTGCATGCTGGCGGCCAACGTCTGCGCCGCCGACCTGCTGATCCGCCACAAGCATCCGGGCACCTACCGCATTCACGCCAGCCCGACCAAGGAAAAGCTGACCCAGGTGCGCACCTTCCTGAAACAGGTCGGCCTGAACCTGACCGGCGGCGACACGCCCTCGGCCTCGGACTACGCCGCGCTGATGAAGCAGGTCAAGGCGCGCCCGGATGCGCCGCTGCTGCAAACCATGCTGCTGCGCTCGATGCAGCAAGCCGTCTACAGCCCGGACAATATCGGCCACTTCGGCCTGGCGTATGAAGCCTATGCCCATTTCACCAGCCCGATCCGCCGCTATCCGGACTTGCTGACGCACCGCGCCATCAAGGCCATTTTGCTGGGCAAGAAATACGAACCGAAAGTGTCCGATACCAGCGTGCTGAACACGAATGTCTCGAACGCCACGCGCAAGCAGCAAGCCAAGGACAAGGCCGAGGGCAAGCAAAAGCAGGCCGCCGACCTGACCATCTGGGATGCGCTGGGCGTGCATTGCTCGGCCAATGAAAGGCGCGCCGATGAAGCGTCGCGCGACGTCGAAGCCTGGCTCAAGTGCTACTTCATGCAAGACAAGCTGGGCGAGGAATTCACCGGCATGATCACCGGCGTGACCACCTTCGGCATCTTCGTCCAGCTCGATGCGCTGTTCGTCGAAGGCCTGGTGCACGTGACCGAACTGGGCGCCGATTATTTCCAGTACGACGATGCGCGCCACGAATTGCGCGGCGAACGCACCGGCAAGCGCTTCCAGCTGACCGACCGCGTTACCGTGCAAGTGGCCCGCGTCGACCTGGAAACCCGCAAGATCGACTTGCGCCTGGTCACCGAAGGCGGCGAGGAAGCGGCGCCCTTCAATGGCACTGGCGGCAGGGGCGGCAAGCCTGGCGCCGTCAAGGCGCGCAACGGCGACGCCCGGACGAATGTGAAGCCGGGCCCGAAAACCCAGTCGCGCTATGAATTGAAGGCCGGCGACAGCGCCGGCTCCGGCCGCAGCGGCATGACCAATGGCGCCGGTGCCGGCAATTCCGGCAAGGGCAAGCGTTCCAACTCGAATGCCGCGGCGCCTGCCGCGGCAGCACCAAGGGCAGCGAAACCTGCCTCGAAATCCAGTAAGAAGAAACGATAATTAATGAAGAATAAAATGATTTTTGGTTTCCATGCGGTGACCTCGCGCTTGCGTCATGAGGCTTCATCGGTGGAAGAGATCTTTGTCGACGCCAGCCGCGTCGACCGCCGCATGCAAGACATGATCGCCGCGGCCAAGGCGGCCGGCGTGCGCGTGATGCCGGTCGATTCGGCGCGCCTCGACAAGATCGTCGGCACCCGCCGCCATCAAGGCGTAATCGCCTTCGCCGCCGAGCTGGCGCTGGCGCGCAACCTGGATGAATTGCTCGATGCGATAGACGGCCCGCCGCTGCTGCTGGTCCTGGACGGCATCACCGATCCGCACAACCTGGGCGCCTGCCTGCGCGTGGCCGACGGCGTCGGCGCCCACGCGGTGATCGTGCCGAAGGACCGCGCGGTCGGCCTCAACGCCACCGCTGCCAAGGTGGCCAGCGGGGCCGCCGAGACGGTGCCCTACATTACCGTGACCAACCTGGCGCGTACCCTGCGCGAATTGAAGGAACGCGACATCTGGCTGATCGGCACCAGCGACGATGGCGAAAAGGGCTTGTACGAAGCCGATTTCAGCGGCCCCACCGCGCTGGTGATGGGTTCCGAAGGCGAGGGCATGCGCCGCCTGACCCGCGAAACCTGCGACATCCTGGTCAGCATCCCGATGTTCGGCAGCGTCGAAAGCCTGAACGTTTCCGTCGCCTCCGGCGTCTGTCTATACGAAGCGCGCCGCCAGCGTCTGGCCAAAGAGTCTTGACGTTTTAACCGGGAGCCGGTTCAGGCTCCCGGCTCCCTCCCCAAAAAATGCCGCTCCGGCAGCCGGCCTGCGAATACGCTACCATCCTGCTTCGGTCTATCCAGTCATTCACTTTACTTACGTTTTATTTAAGTCTTATGTTCCAGCACCTGCGCGAAGATATCAACAGCATCATCGAACGTGATCCCGCAGCCCGCAACGCCTGGGAAGTGCTGACCTGTTATCCCGGCCTGCAAGCCATCGTCATGCACGGCTGGGCGCACTGGTGCTGGGGCCGCGGCTTGAAATGGTGCGGCCGTTTCATTTCCTATATTGCGCGCATCGTCACCGGCATCGAAATCCATCCCGGCGCGATCATCGGCCGCCGCGTCTTCATCGACCACGGCTTCGGCGTGGTCATCGGCGAGACGGCCGAAGTGGGCGACGACTGCACCATCTACCAGGGCGTGACCCTGGGCGGCACCTCGCTCAGCAGCGGCCGCAAGCGCCATCCGACCCTGGCGCGCGGCGTCATCGTCGGCGCCGGCGCCAAGGTGCTGGGCAGTTTCACCGTCGGCGAATTCGCCAAGGTCGGCTCCAACGCGGTGCTGCTGAAACCGCTGCCGGCGCATGCGACGGCGGTCGGCAACCCGGCCCACATCGTGCAGAAGGAGCACGGCCATGGCCGCGAAAACGGCCCGGCGCGGCGTTTCGCCGCGTATGGCGTGACGCCGAACGGCGACGATCCGCTGTCGAAGGCGCTGCATGCGCTGATCAGCCAGGCCGAGATGCAGGAGCGGCAGATCGAGCGCCTGACCGCGGCGATGAAGGCGGCCGGGCTGGACTGTCCCTCGCTGCGCGAGTGTGATAAATTTGATCCCGTGCAATTGAACAAACTGGTCGATTAAGGATGCAATGAATACTGAATCCGCTA
>DASYLQ010000515.1:0-6655 GCA_036009485.1 Janthinobacterium sp. | reverse complement strand
AAAAACGGGGCGGCGCGCAGTTCACTGCGCGCCGCCCCCTTATTATGCCTTGCTACCGGCAAATACAGAATTAATAGACGATGTCAGCGCGGCGGTTCTGTGCCCATGCTTCTTCGTTGCTGCCGGTAGCCTTAGGTTTTTCCTTGCCCAGCGAGACAGCTTCCATCTGCGATTCGGACACGCCCAGCGCGGCCATCGACTTGCGCACGGCTTCGGCGCGCTTCTGGCCCAGGGCCAGGTTGTATTCGGCGCCGCCGCGTTCGTCGGTATTACCCTGGATCAGGATCTTGCGGCCGGTGTGCTTGGTCAGGTATTGCGAGTGGTTTTCCACCACCGACTTGTCGCCGTCGCGCACGGCGTAGCTGTCGAAGTCGAAGTAAACGCTGCGATTGGCCAGCACGCCTTTAGGATCGTCGAGCGGATCGACCGAACCGGTATCCACGGTGGCCACGGCGCGCGGATCGGCTGCAGGCGGGGTGTGGACTGGCTCGGGAGCCTTGGTCACGACAGGGGCGTCGTTCAGTTTGACGGGGGTGCTGCAAGCCGACAGAACGGCTGCCGTGCTGATGATGAAGGCGATACTTTTAATGTTGCGCATTTACTTCTCCTGGTCGTGTGAAAAAAATTACTTCATAAAAGGACCCCAGGTGGGCTCCTTGATATTGCCCGCTTGGGTGGTCAGACTCTGCTTGACGCGGCCATCGACGGATACCACCGCAAGGGATTTGCGGCCGCCGTTGTTGGTTGCGTACATGATGTATTTCCCGTTCGGCGCAAAGCTCGGCGACTCGTCGTTGTTGGTATTCGATAAGCGCTGTTCCTGGCCGCTGGCCAGGTCGAGCGCATACAACTGGAAGTTGCCGTCGCGCCGGGAAATATAAGCCAGAGTCTTGCCGTCCGCACTGATACGCGGGCTTATGTTGTAATTGCCACCAAAAGTAACGCGCTTGGCCTCGCCGCCGTTGACATTCATTTTATAAATTTGTGGACCGCCACTGCGGTCGCTGGTGAAATACACGGTCTGGCCGTCCGCGGCGAATTGCGGCTCGGTGTCGATGCCGTTGCTGTTCGAGATGCGATGCAGGCCGCTGCCGTCGGCGTTCACGATATACACCTGGGTATGGCCGTCGCGCGACAGGGCCACCGCCAGGCGGCTGCCGTCGGGCGACCAGGTCGGCGCCGAATTACTGCCTTTTTCGTTGGCGATGATGGTGCGGGCCCGGGTCACCAGGTTTTGCACGTAGACGATAGGCTTTCTCTTTTCAAAGGAAACGTAAGCCACCTTGGTGCCGTCGGGCGACCAGGATGGCGAAATGATCGGTTCGTTCGAGCGCAGCGCCACCTGGATGCCTTCGCCGTCGGCGTCGGCCACTTCGAGCCGGTATTCGCGGCCGGACTGGGTGACGTAGGCGATGCGGGTGGAAAAGGCGCCGGGGAAGCCGGTCAGCTTCTGGTAGATGTCGTCGGCGATCTTGTGCGCCGCCAGGCGGGTGAATTGCGCCGCCGTGGTTTGCTGGAAGCCCGACAACTGGCCGGCCTTGACGGTGTCGAGCAGGCGGTAGCGGATGTCGAAGCGGCCGTCGGCCAGGCGCTGCACGCCGCCCACCACCAGATCGTCGGCGCCGCGCGATTTCCACTGGGCGTAGTCGACGGCGCTGGTGTCGGACAGCGTGGCGCCGGCGTCGACCATCTTGAACATGCCGCTGCGCTGCAAGTCGGCGCGGATGATGTCGGACAGCGCCGCCGGCGCCGTATTCTCGTCGGCGAAGGAAGCGATGGAAATGGGGATCTGGTTGCTGCCGACGCCGGAAATTTCAAAGCGCAACTGCGCCTGGGCGCTGCTCGCGGCGATCAGCAAGCCGCTATAGATAAGCAAGTGATTGAGTTTTTTTATGGTACGCATCAAGGTATGTCTTTCAAGTTGAATCCTGGTTCAATCTCGCGTTCCACCGTGCCGTCTTTTTTCTTTGGCAGCGGCGACGATTTTTGAATAGCTTTCTCCACCGCTTCGTCGTAGGCGGGGATGCCGCTGCTCTTTAACTTCCGGACAGAAATGATATCGCCTGTCGGCAATTGCTCAATCTGGTACACGGCGCGCGGATTGCCTGGAATATCCGTACTGCCGGCATACGCGATGTTTGCCTTGATCTTGCTGGTGATGGCGGCCACGTAGCCGCTGTCCTGGTGCGGCGCCGTGGCTTTCGCCGCGGTGCCGCTGTTGCCGGATCCAGTTGCGTTCAAGATACGGTTCATTTCTGCTTTGCGTGCATCATCCGCTGCTTTTTGCTCGGCTGCCACACGTTTGGCCTTGGCGGCCTTGTCGGCGGCAACTTTCTTGTCGGCCAGTTCCTGCTCGGCCTTGGCTTGCGCCTGTTCCTTCGCCTTGGCTTCCGCCTTGGCGTCGGCCAGCGCTTTTGCCTTGGCTTCCGCCTTGGCGTCGGCTTTGTCCTGGGCCAGCTTGGCGGCCTTGTCGGCTTTGTCCTGTGCTTCCTGCTTCAGTTTTTCCTGGCGCCTGGCTTCCGCCAGCTGCTGCTGCTCGGCTTTCAGCTTGGCCTTGCGCTGCTCCAGCGCGATGTCCGGCGGCGTAGGCGCGGGCGGCGCTTCGACCGGCGCGGCGGTCACCGGGGGCGGCGGCGGCGGCGGGGCCGGCTGCGGTTCGGGCTGCGGCTCGACCGGCGCCGGCGGGGGCGGCGGCGGGGCGGCGCTCTGCACCTTCATGTCCCAGACTTCCGCCTCGACGGCGACCGGCTCGTCGTTTTGCCAGTGCACGCCGACCCACAGGAAGAAAAACAGGCCGGCGTGCATGGCCGCCGCCAGCGCCAGGGCGGACCAGCGATTGTTTTCTCGCGGCACCCGGTAAGGGGCGTCGCCTGCCATGGCGGGTTTCATCTTTTGCAAGGTACTAGCTCTTCGTCTGCTTTATTTGGTGGCCAGGCCGACCCGGGTGATGCCCAATTTCTTGGCTTCCGAAATCAGCTGGATCACGTCGTCGTATTTGGCGTCCTTGTCGCCGCTGATCAAGACTGGAAAATCGGGATTGTCTTCATGCAGGGCGCGCAGCTTGCGCACCAGGTCGGCGCGGTTGGCGGCGCTGTCCGGCGGCTGCGGGTTCTTGCCGTTGACGCCGATGCTCAGGGAGCCGTCCGGTTTCAGCACGACGCGGATGTAGTCGTCCGGCGGCTGCGCCGAGCGCTCCGCATTCGGCAGGTTGACCACGCTCGGGTTGTTCGACTGCGGCGTCACCATGAAGATGATGAGCAGCACCAGCATCACGTCGATGTAGGGAACGACGTTGATTTCCGATTTCAGCTTGCGGCCGCGGCCGCCGCGCATGCTGCTGGAGAAGGAGGATGCCATCTGCTGCGCTCCCGGTTAGCGCGACTGGCGCTGCAAGATGTTGGAAAACTCTTCGACGAAGCTTTCAAAGCGGATCGCCAGGCGATCGATATCGTGCGAAAAGCGGTTGTAGGCGACCACGGCGGGAATCGCGGCGAACAGGCCGATGGCGGTGGCGATCAGGGCTTCGGCGATGCCGGGCGCAACCGCCGCCAGGGTGGCGTTTTGCACGCTGGCCAAGCCGCGGAAGGCGTTCATGATACCCCAGA
Source organism: Janthinobacterium sp. (assembly GCA_036009485.1). Classification (GTDB taxonomy): domain Bacteria; phylum Pseudomonadota; class Gammaproteobacteria; order Burkholderiales; family Burkholderiaceae_D; genus Janthinobacterium. The sequence continues at coordinate 3,050 of DASYLQ010000515.1, read as the reverse complement.
CCGTGCCCAGCAAGCCGATATAGGGAGAGACTGAACCGACCGAAGCGAGGAAAGCCAAGTGCGATTCGAGCGCGTCCATTTCGCGCTGGAAGGCGGCGCGCATGGCGCGGCGGGCGCCGTCCAGCACGGCGCTGGAATCGAGCGCATCGCGGCTGTTGGCGTAGACCGCCTTGCCCTTGATGAATTCACCCATGCCGGCGTCGAAGATGCGCGCCAGGGCGCCGTTCTGGGCGCGGTTGCCGCTGGCGTTCTGGTGCAGCGCGTGCAAGTTGCCGCCGGCCCAGAAGGTGCGTTCGAATTCGGCTGTTTGGCGCCGCGCCGAGCGGACGGAAAACATTTTGCGGAAAATATAGGTCCAGCTGGTCAGCGAGATGCACAGCAGCAGGGCCATGATCAGCTGCACGACCACGTGTGCGTGGGTGATGATTTCGAGGAAGGACAGGTCTTGGGTGACGTTCATTGGCGGCTGGTCAGTGTAAGTAAAATCGTTACGTCCGGAAGTCTTGGCAATACGGCTGGTCGTACAGCTAATCGGTTCATGCCTGGGCCTGCATTCTGGCGGCGACGGCGACCGGCAGCGCGCGCGGGCGCAGGGCCGAATCGACGCAGCCGACCTTGAAGCGGGCGCTGTTGAGCAGGCGTTCGCCGCACCAGGCTTGCTGAACCAGGATCATCGAAGCGCGGCCCAGTTTTTCTATGCTTAAAGTCAAGTTTATTACATCGTCGAGTTTCGCCGGCGCATGATAGTCGGCGCTCGCGCTCTTCACGACAAACATGGCGTCGTGTTCCCGCAGCAGGGCGTGCTGGCCGACGCCGATCGCCCGCAGCCACTCCGTGCGCGCGCGCTCAAAAAATTTCAAGTAGTTGGCGTAGTACACAATGCCGCCGGCGTCCGTGTCTTCGTAATAAACCCGTACGTTCCAACTGAAAACAGAAGGCATTTTTGCGGCGCTAATTGTGAGATTGGGCAACATTCTACGCGATTTATTCTTTTGATTGGGGCTCCGGCCCTCTTCCGTCGGAAAGAACTGCTGGGCCGGGTCGCTGCTCGGCAAGGAACGCGCTAGGTTGCACTACGTCAAGTAAACCTCGAATTGACAACAAGGCCAAGCTTTGTAACATCCGCTTACTTTTCCGGAAACATGAGGTTGTACGTGCTATTTATTAAGTATTCCTTAATTCAAGCCGCGCTGCGCTTGATGGTCAGCGGCGAAAAGCCCTGGCAGGTCGGCACCAGTTCGATCTGGTTGATATTGATGTGAGGCGGCAGCGTGGCGATCCAGTAGGCGGTGTCGGCGATGTCCTGCGGCGTCAGCGGCTGGGTGCCTTCGTAGATTTTGGCGGCGGCCGCGTCGTCGCCCTTCAAGCGGACATTCGAGAATTCGGTGCCGCCGCACAGGCCGGGGGCGATGTTCGAGGCGCGCACGCCGGTGCCGACCAGGTCGGCGCGCAAGTTCAGCGTGAAATGGTCGACAAAGGCCTTGGTGGCGCCGTAGACATTGCCGCCCGGGTAAGGAATATGTCCGGCCAGCGAGCCGATATTGATCACCAGGCCGGAGCCGCGCGCCACCATTGCCGGCAGCAACGCCCGGGTCATCCTCACCAGGCCGGTGCAATTGGTGGCGATCATGGTTTCCCAGTCTTCCAGCGAGGCTTCATGGGCCGGCGCGGTGCCGAGCGCCAGGCCGGCATTGTTGATCAGCACGTCCACTTGCGACCATGCGACCGGCAGGGAGGCGAGGGCGGCGTCGATCGAAGCCTTGTCGCTGACGTCGACGACCAGCGGCAGGGCGGCGCCGCCCAGTTCGGCGGCCAGGGCCTGCAGACGGTCTTCGCGGCGCCCGCTGACGATCACCTTGTGGCCGCCCTGGACGAAGGTGCGCGCCATGGCGGCGCCGAAACCGGCGCTGGCGCCTGTGATGAAGACAATCATATGATTCCTTGTGCGTGGGTGGAAAGCAGGCAAAATTGTAGCCGAAATCGGCTTGTCGCCACAGGTGCGCAAGATAAATCGCCGGACCACATGTGAGGATGGGCCCTGAAATCTTGCTTTTCTTGCCCAAAGCAGGCACTTAAACTACAATCTGGCTTCCATTACGTCTCACGTGACTGGCGAAAAGCCGGACCTGCCCCCATCTTTGGCGCAGCGGTCTGCCGGCGAAAGGTGGGCACCCACCGGGGAACGTGAGATTTCATCCGCCGTTCGCCTGGGCAGCCCCGATGGAATCGCGCGAAGAGGCTGCCTTTCCGTTTCCCCTCATTCGATCCATACTGCCAGTACTCTTATCGATTGGAGTTTTTTTCATGTTCGCAAAAGATCACACCCTCGCCAACGTCGACCCGGAATTGTGGGACGTTATCCAGAAGGAAAACAAGCGCCAGCACGAGCACATCGAACTGATCGCCTCGGAAAACTACACCTCGCCGGCCGTGATGCAGGCCCAGGGCTCGCAGCTGACCAATAAATATGCCGAAGGCTATCCGGGCAAGCGCTACTACGGCGGCTGCGAATACGTCGACATCGCCGAGCAATTGGCGATCGACCGCGTCAAGAAGCTGTTCGGCGCCGAAGCCGCCAACGTGCAGCCGAACTCCGGTTCGCAGGCGAACCAGGGGGTGTTCTTTGCGATGCTGAAGCCGGGCGACCTGATCATGGGCATGTCGCTGGCGGAAGGCGGCCATCTGACCCACGGCATGCCGCTGAATATGTCGGGCAAGTGGTTCGACGTCGTTTCCTACGGCCTCACGGCGGAAGAAGACATCGACTACGCGGGCATGGAACGCCTGGCGCGCGAACGCAAGCCGAAGCTGATCATCGCCGGCGCCTCGGCGTTTTCGCTGAAGATCGATTTCGAGCGTTTCGCCAAAATCGCCAAGGAAGTCGGCGCCTATTTCATGGTCGACATGGCGCACTATGCCGGCCTGATCGCCGCCGGCCTGTACCCGAACCCGGTGCCGCACGCCGACTTCGTCACCTCGACCACGCATAAATCGCTGCGCGGCCCGCGCGGCGGCATCATCCTGATGAAGGCCGAGCACGAGAAAGCCAT
>DASYLQ010000514.1:0-3540 GCA_036009485.1 Janthinobacterium sp. | reverse complement strand
AGCCGGAAGACGTCAAGTCCGGCGAGCTGGCCTTCGAGCGCGTCGCGGCCGGCAGCCGGGTACGCATGTCGCTGTTCGAGGAGCACGTCGGCAACGCGCTGATTGCGCAGACCGCCAATATCGCCGGCTTCGCCACCCCCGTTTCATACACGCAAAACGTCGACAAGACGCGCCAGCGCGGCATCGAACTGGTCGCCGGGAAGCAGGACGTGCTGATCCGCGGCCTGGAATTGAGCGGCTCGGCGACCTACGTCCATGCCGTCATCCTGGCCAACAGCGGCTATGCGCCGACCATCGCCGGCGCCACCTCGGTCGGCAAGCGCACGCCGTACGTGCCGGAGTGGCGCGCCACCGCGCTGGCCACCTATCGCCCCGACGACAAATGGGCCTTCACCCTGGCCGGGCGGTATAGCGGCAAACAGTTTGCGACGGTCGACAATACCGACGCCAATGGCCATACCTACCAGGGCTTTGAAAGTTTTTTCGTGGCCGATGTGCGCGCCCATTACCAGATCAGCCGGCAATGGGCGCTGGCGGCCGGCGTGGATAATGTGAACAACCGCAATTACTACCTGTTTCATCCCTTCCCGCAAAGGACGATTTATACCGAGCTGAGCTTTAATTATTAATTTACCGCCAATTGATGCCGTCGTTACGGCGCAACAAAAAACAAAAAGCCCTGTCCGATCAGGGCTTTTTTTTCGTCGCTACCCAGGCTCGGGCCGGGCTCTCGCAGCCACGTCGTCAGTATCGTCGACAACTCAGATATCCATATGCGAAATCATTCGTTCAGAAGCGCCGGATGCCGATGATAACCTGCATTTACTTTGTCATTAGCCAACTCTTTACCATGGTTGCCGATGACAGCGACGCTGCTTTTTAATGTCACTGGTGAGACAGAATGAACAAAAAACATATTATTGCGATTTCCATCGCATTGGCTTCCGGCATCGTGCATGCGCAAAGCGATACTTCCAGCAATTCCAGCGTCTCGATTTATGGCGTGCTGGACACTGGCGTGCGTTATTCGAACGGGCTGGGCTTGTCGACGACCTCCTCGCCTTCGCCTGCCGCCGCGAATACCACCGCACTGTCCAGCGGCGTCGACCGTTCCGGCCGCCTGGGTTTCCGCGGCCAGGAAGACTTGGGCGACGACTTGAAAGCGGTGTTCACCCTGGAAAGTGAATTGTATATAAATAACGGCACCGTCAATCCGAATACCGGCAGCGCCAAGGATACCAATGCAGCGACCGCGAATAAACTTTTTAATCGCCAGGCCTATGCGGGATTATCGGGTAATTTCGGTACGGTATTATTAGGCCGCCAGCAAAGCGCAATTCGCGACGTGATCGATAATATCGATGCCGTCGGCGGACGTTTCTCGTCGTTCAATCCGAATATCCAGTACACGACGCTCAATAGCAGCGGCCTGGTAACTTCCGCCGCCACATATTATGGCACCGGCAATCCTGGCAATGATTCGATGATGCGCCAGGATAATATGATCAAATATACAGGCGGAACCGGTCCGGTGACCGCCACCGCGATTTATTCCGCGGGCGGCGTTTCCGGTTCCACCGGGGCGGGAGCTAGTGTGGAAGGCGCGCTGCGCTATCGCCAAGGCCCGGTCGCACTGGCGGCCGCTTATCAAACCCTGAACAATAACGACAACACGCTGAAGCTGAAGGCGTATACGCTGGGCGGCCGGTATACCGTCGGCGCTTGGCAGATTGCCGGCAACTACGGCAGCAACAAGGCGGACCGTTCGCTTGTTACGCAAATCAAGACCGATATCTATTCGATCGGCACGACCTATGCCGCGACGCCGCTGCTCGACCTGACCATCGGTTATTACCATGTGAACCGCGAGTGGAGCGCCAACTTCAAACCGGACGCCGAAATCAAGCGCGTGATCGCCTATGCGGAATACAAGCTGTCCAAACGCACGCTGATCTATCTGGAAGCCGATTACACCAGATGGGGCGGCGATCCGACCCAGTTCCAGGCCGCGGCGACGAACAAGTCGACCGGCAAGGGCGTGACGCTGGGCGTCACGCACACCTTCTGATCCATGGTTTAAGGCAGAGGCGTCAAAAGGAATAAACCAGGGTGACCGAGGTTTGCGTATCGGTGTTTTTCTTTGCGCCCGGCGCATTGGTATCGCTGCGGGCGGCGAAGGCGGCCTTCATTTGCATGGTGCCGTTGATCTTGGTGCTGAGCGCCGTCTCGGCGGTGGAATGGGTGTTCGAGGTGCCGCGTTCGACGCTGAGGGTCTGGCTGAACACGGCCGACTGGCTGAGCTGCCATTTCAGGGCGGCCGCTGCGCGCACGGTCAAGCCTTGTTCGGCGCTGCCGTCGGCATGTTTGCCGCTGAAATAGCCGGGACCGAGATCCACGTCCAGGGTCTTGTCCGCTGATTTATACCATTCGGAACTATGGCCGGCCGAGATCGACGAGTATTTGGTATAGGCGCCGAATTTATCCGACACATGGGAGACCAGGACGAACAGCTTCTTGCCGTCTTGTAGCAGTTTGTAGGCCGCCCTGGCGGAAAGCTCGTAGCGGTCGGCCGAGGTGGTCCGGACTTGCTGCCCGTCGTCCAGCGTGTTGTCATCTTCCTTGTAATAGCCGCTGACGATGTATTCGTTACTCCAGACTTCGAGTTCCTGCCTGGCGTCGATTTTTCCGGTGACCGAGGTGCCGGCGGTATTGCCTGAGGTGCTGATGGCGCCGAGTTCGGCGGAAGTGTGCCAGGTTCCCGGCCCCGGTGACGCTGCGAGGTCGGCGGCGCCGGCGCCGTTGGCGATGAGCAAGGCCAAGGCCGAGGCAAAAAGCGTAAATGATTTCATAATGCACTTGCGGCCGCCTGCATGGCAAGGCTGGTTTAGCTTGCGCCGGATGTCGGCAGGCCAGTTCCTTCGTCTAAAAACTATTTTTCACACATGGGCAGCGGCTGTTGCGGCGTTGCGCCCTGAGTGGCGTCGACCCGTGCAGCCGGATGCCGATGCCTTGGTCGGTGATAATGTCATGGCGAGCGTAGCGGTCCGGCGCTGCGGCGCGCGCTAGTTGCGGCGGTGCGTCGCTGGGAAGCCACGATGGATGAGCCGGCATTGTAACCGAAAGCCTTGGACGGCCCGTTTCAGCCGTGTGTGCTGTCGGTAAGGCGACCGCGGAAAATAGGTCGGATCAGGCGATGATATCGACCGCGCCGCCTATAATGGCTGATTAACACTCTCCGAGAGCCTGGCGATGAGCATCAAGGTGGATATCAAAGTGCGCTTGCTGCGCGATGCTGAAATTGCAATGGGCCCGGGCAAGGCCGACTTGCTGGAAGCGATACAGCAGAGCGGTTCGATCAGCGCGGCGGCGCGGCGCATGGACATGTCGTACCGCCGCGCCTGGCTGCTGGTCGACGTGATGAACCGCAGTTTCCGCGCTCAGCTGGTCAGCAGCGCGGTGGGCGGCCAGAGGGGCGGCGGCGCCCACTTGACCGAGACCGGCATTGCCGTGCTGGCCCAGTTCCGCGGCGTGCAGGCCGCC
>DASYLQ010000513.1:0-1601 GCA_036009485.1 Janthinobacterium sp. | reverse complement strand
CTGGCACCAGCTGACGCCGGAGCAGGTGCCGACCGACGTGGTGGCCTTTGAAGCGGCGGCGCTGAAAGACGCCGGCGTCTCGTTCGCGCCGGTGCCGCCGCGCTACCGCAGCACGTATTTCTCGCATATTTTCGGCAGCGGTTATGCGGCCGGTTATTACTCCTACCTGTGGAGCGAGAATCTGGCGGCCGACAGCGGCGAGTGGTTCAAGGAAAACGGCGGCCTGACGCGCAAGAATGGCGACTGGTTCCGCTCGCACATTCTGTCGCGCGGCGGCAGCGAGGACGCGCTGGAACTGTACCGCAAGTTCCGCGGCCGCGACGCCAAGATCGACGCCTTGCTCGAGCGCCGCGGCTTGACCGGCAAGTAAGTTCGGCATAAGTTCGGCAGCCCCACGTTGGGGTTCCTGCGTCCCCCCAACCTGCAGCCCAGCCGTAGGTTGGGGTGCCCAACAATGCGTGCGTTATCGGTAAATATGAGTAAGATGTCAGCATGAGCGAACAAGACTTGAACGGCGTCACGCTGGAAGCGATCGTCACGCGGCTGGTGGCCCATTACGGCTGGGACCAGCTGGGCCGGCGTATCGACATTAATTGTTTCATCAGCGACCCGAGCATCAAGTCGAGCCTGAAATTCTTGCGCAAGACGCCGTGGGCCAGGAAAAAGGTCGAAGACCTCTACCTCGGTACGCAGTTTACCAATTGACTGGAATGAGCATGGATACGAACCTGAAGACATCGCTGGAAAACCTGCGCAGCCAGCTGGCGGCGGGCGGTCCCGTCGATGAAGAATTGCAGGAGCTGTTGCGCCGCCTCGATGGCGACATCAAGCAACTGCTGGAGCGCCGCGCCGCCGGCCCGGCCGAAACCACCACGTATGGCCTGGCCGAGCGCACCCAGGAAATCTCGGCCAGGTTCGCCGCCGAACATCCGAAGCTGGAACCGGCGCTGCGCGAACTGGGCAATATCCTGTCCAGCATGGGCATTTAACGCTACAAGTGATTGAAAAATAAACGTTTTTTCCGTGAAATTTGACGGAAAAAAGCCACGGCGCCGCGCTGCGCAGGGACATTTCCGGTACAATCCGTACCCTATGAGCTCCCCGACCAATTTATTTGCGGCCGTCCCGAAGCGGTCTGCCCGCGCTGCCGCCGCGCCTTTCCTGCCGATGTCGCGCGCCGAGATGAGCGCGCTCGGCTGGGATTCCTGCGACGTTGTCCTGGTCACCGGTGACGCCTATATCGACCATCCCAGCTTCGGCATGGCCCTGGTCGGGCGCCTGCTGGAAGCGCAAGGCTTCCGCGTCGGCATCATCAGCCAGCCTGACTGGCACTCGGCCGACGCCTTCCGCGCGCTGGGCAAGCCAAACCTGTATTTCGGCGTCACCGCCGGCAATATGGACTCGATGGTCAACCGCTACACGGCCGACCGCAAGATCCGCTCCGACGACGCCTACACCGCCGACGGCGAGCCGAACAAGCGGCCCGACCGCGCCGTCACCGTGTATTCGCAGCGCTGCCGCGAAGCCTATCCGGATGCCGCCGTGGTCATCGGCAGCATCGAAGCCTCGCTGCGCCGCATCGCCCATTACGATTACTGGTC
>DASYLQ010000512.1:0-5832 GCA_036009485.1 Janthinobacterium sp. | reverse complement strand
CGACCGACTGCGGGCCGTCGATGACTTCGGCGGAGACTTCCTCGCCGCGGTGCGCCGGCAGGCAGTGCATGAAGAGCGCGTCCGGCGTGGCGCGCGCCATCTAGGCGCCGTCGACGATGAAGCCTTCAAACGCTTTCAGTCGTTCTGCGTTTTCTTTCTCGTAGCCCATGCTGGTCCAGACGTCGGTGTTGACCAGGTGGGCGCCCTGGCAGGCGTCGGACGGGTTGTCGAACACGCTGTAGCGCTTGGTCGACACCAGTGCCAGGTCGATGTCGTAGCCCTTCGGCGTCGAGACGTTGACGTGGAAGCCGAACACTTCGGCCGCCTGCAGCCACGAGTACAGCATGTTGTTGGCGTCGCCGATCCAGGCCACCACCTTGCCGGCGATGGAGCCGCGCTGCTCGACGAAGGTGAAGATGTCGGCCAGCACCTGGCAGGGATGGTGTTCGTTGGTCAGGCCGTTAATCACCGGCACGCGCGAATGCGCGGCGAAGCGCTCGATGATCTCGTGGCCGAAGGTGCGCACCATGATGATGTCGCACATGCGCGACATGACCTGGCCGGCGTCTTCCACCGGCTCGCCGCGGCCGAGCTGGCTGTCGCGCGTGTTCAGGTAGATCGCGGCGCCGCCCAGCTGGTGCATGCCGGCTTCGAAGGACAGGCGGGTGCGGGTCGAATTTTTTTCAAAGACCATCACCAGGGTGCGGTCGATCAGCGGGTGGTAGATCTCGTAGTTCTTGAATTTACGCTTGATCAGGTGCGCTCGCTCCATCACGTAGTCGTACTCGGCGAGCGTGAAGTCGGAAAACTGGAGGTAGTGCTTGATCGGGTTTTTGGTAGACATATAGACAACTAAAAAGAGCGTAGGCCGCCGGCGGCGCGCCTTTCCCGCCGGCTAAGCGGTTCAATTATAAGGGTTTTGCTTTTGAATGGGAACGCGGCCGGGATGGCGCCGGTCCGGCTCAGTAGATGCTGGCGGGGCGCGCCGGGTCGTGCCGGGGCGCCGTCAGCGGCAGGTCGAGGGTGAAAGTGCAGCCGCCGGCGTCGCTGCCGACGCCGATCTGGCCGCCCAGCAGCGAGGTGACGATGTTGTAGCTGATCGACAAGCCCAGGCCGCTGCCGCCTTGCCCCAGCTTGGTGGTGAAGAAGGGGTCGAAGATGCGCTGGCGGTTTTCTTCGGCGATGCCGCAGCCGTTGTCGCGGAATACAATCTGCACGCGGCCGTCGGCGGCCGGGCCGGCCGTCAGCCACATGCGCCCGCTCCCGGCGCCGTCGAAGGCGTGCAGCAGGGCGTTGTTGATCAGGTTCGTCACCACCTGGCCGAAGGGGCCGGGATAACTGTCCATGACGATCAGGTCGGATACCTCGAACTCGATGCTGTGGCCGGAGCCGCGGATGCGGTTCATCATCGTGGCGATGATTTCATGCGCCACCTGCTGCAGGTTGAAGACGCGGCGCTGCTCGGTGGTGCGGTCGACCGCCACCTGCTTGAAGCTGTTGACCAGGTCGGCCGCCGTGGTCAGGCCGCGCATCACCAGTTGCGCCGCCGTGTGGGCGTCGGCGATATACGCGACCAGCTCGGAGCGGCGCAGGCCGGGGCCGTTCAGCATGCGCTCGACGTCGTCGGTCCTCTGCTGCATGGTGCTGGCGATCAGCAGGCTGTTGCCGATCGGCGTATTCAATTCATGGGCCACGCCGGCCATCAGCGAACCGAGGGCGGCCAGCTTTTCCTGCGACACCAGCTGGGCCTGGGCATCCTTCAACTGGCGGTAGGCGTTGGCGTTGTCGAGCGCGATCGCGGCATACGCGCACAGGCTGCGGAAGATCAGCCGTTCGCGCTCGCCGTAGGCTTGCGGGTGCAGCGCCTGCACCGTCATCACGCCCAGCGCGCGCTCGCCGACCGTCAGCGGGGCGAAAATCGCGCTCTGCTTGTCCAGCGATCCCGGCTCCGGGACCTTGTTCCGCTTGTCGCTGGCTTGGTCGATATACACCTCGCGCCGTTCCAGGAAACAGCGCACCGAGTCGTCATGCTGCTGGCTCAGCGGGATGGTGTGCACCTGCAGCCGCCGGCCGGCTTCGACGCCATATGCGCGGCTCAGGCTCAGCCCGTCCTGGTCGCTCATGAAGACCTCGAAAGTGCTGGTCGGCAACAGCGCATGGACGTGCCGGTCCAGCGCCTGGAAGACGGCGCCGGCGTCGAGGTGGGTGGTGATTTCCTGGCCGATCACCGACAGCCGCTCCAGCGTGGCGCTGGTCTGCTGCAGCACTTCGGCGCGGCGCGCCTCGGAAGCGGCCAGCTCGCGGTGATGCTGGCCCTCGGCGCGGGCGTGCGCGGTATGGTGGTGCACCTGCATCGCGATGGCGCGGTTGGTGGCTTCCTGGCTGTGGGTCTTTTCGCGCGCGGCGCCGGCTTCCAGCGCAATGTCGTAGGCCTGGGCGTACTCGCCGGCGTTGGCGTACTCGCGCGCCAGCGCGTCGAGCAGGTCGCCGGGCAGGATGTAGCCCTCGATGCCGGCCGCCACGCTGGCCGCCTCGTGCAGGTAGTGCAGGGCGGGGTTCAGGGCCGTCATCGGCTGCGGCGGCGCCAGGCCGTCGTGGCGCTGGTGGATCATGGCCAGCACTCGCAGCGCCGCAATGTGGTTGTAGGCGTGCCGCTGGCGCTCCGCCAGCAGCACCGCCGTTTGCGCCATGTCCAGCGCTTCTTCCGGACGGTCCAGATACGACAGCGCATGAGCTGCGCCGCGCCGCGCCGCGCTCTGGAAATCGGAGTGGTCGAGGGCGTCGGCGCGCTGCGCCAGGCGTTGGAAGGCGTCCAGCGCGGCGTCGTAGTCGCCCTTGTCCAGGCTCAGGTCGCCCAGATAATGCAGCGCCATCGCATAGGAGCGGGCGCCGGCCAGCGGCGCCAGGATGTGCAGCGCTTCCTGCAGCAATTCCTCGGCCGCTTCCAGGCGTCCCAGGCGGCGCATGGTGTCGGCGGTGTGCATCAGGCAGGCGCCGATGCTGCGCGGCCAGCCGGTCGGGCGCGCCAGGTCGAGCGCGCACTCCATCCATTCAAGCGCGGCCCGGTGGTCGTTCAACTTGGTGAAGTATTCGCCGGTGTTGGTGGCGGTCGTGATGGCGGCGCGCAGCTGGCCGGTTTCCAGCGCCGCCTCGTAGCAGCAGATATAGTGGCCGGCGGCGGCGCCGACGTCGTGCGACTGGCTGGCCAACAAGCCCCTGAAATCGTTGATCCAGGTGGCCAGCGCCGGGTGCAGGTGGCGCGTGTCGGACGCGAAGCGCTTGCTCCAGTGCGCCGCCGCCAGGCGCATGTCGCGCATCACGGCCCAGCGCGCCGACGCCGCCTCGGCGATCGCCACGCGCAGGTGGTCGCCCGCTTCGCGCCCGGCGGCGGCGGCCTGTTCCAGTTCGGCGTCGCAGCGCGCATGGTCGCCGCGGTCGACGGCGATCCAGGCCAGCGCCCAGTGGGCGTCGGCGCAGCCGGCCGGGTCGGGCAGCCGGCACAGGGTGTCCAGCGCTTGCAGGGCCAGGGTTGCGGCGGCGTCGAGGTCGCCGGACAGCCATACGGTTTCAGCCAGCACCAGTTGCAGGCGGGCGGCGATGAGGGTTTGAGCGGAAGGAGCCAGGGCGGCCAGCGGCAGCAGTTGCCGCGCTTCCTCGGCCAGGGCGGCGGCGCGGGCGCTGTCGCGCTGGCGCAAGTGCCAGGCCAGCGGCACTTGCACGGGCAGGCGGGCCGCGCCGCGCAGAGGCAACAGCGCCAGTTCCCATTGCGCCACCTCGTCGTCGAGCGCGAACATTTCCATGTTTATCCGTCCCTGTCAGCGTTGAATTGCTCAGCCCGCATTGTTGAGCCGCATTGTAACAAGATGGCGCCAGCGGATGAAAGAAGGCAGGGAGCTCAATACAAAGTTTGCGACGATTCGTGCAGCAACTGCCCGTACAAGGCATGGCGCATGCGCGCGATCTTGCCTTCCTCGACCGCGGACAGCACCGCGCAGGACGGCTCGATGAGGTGGCGGCAATTGTAGAACTTGCAAGCGCCCAGGTAGGGCGCGAACTCGCGGAAGGCGCGCTCCAGCATGCCCTCGCTCAGGTGGTACAGGCCGAATTCCTGGAAGCCCGGCGAATCGATGATGCTGGCGCTCCCGCCCAACTGATACAGGCGGGTGAAGGTGGTGGTGTGCTTGCCGGTGTCGAGCGCGGCGGAGATTTCGCGCACGGCGATGTCGGCATCCGGCACCAGCAGGTTGATCAGCGAGGACTTGCCCATGCCGGACTGGCCGATCAGGATCGACGACTGGCCCGCCAGCAGCGGCGTCAGCGTCGCCACCGCGTGTTCCGGCCGGGTCCGCGCCGACACCTCGTGAATCGGATAACCGAGCGCCGCATACGGTTTCAGGCGCTCGCGCGTTTTCTGGAGCGCCTCCGCGACGTCGGTCTTGTTGAGGATGATGCGGGCTTCGATGCCGGCGGCGTCGGCCGCCACCAGCGAGCGCGAGATCAGGTCGTCGGCGAAACCCGGTTCGGTCGCGACGACGATAAACAGTTGCGTCAGGTTGGCCGCCAGCAGCTTCGATTTGTATTGGTCGGAGCGGTACAGCAGGGTCTTGCGTTCTTCGATTTGGTCGATGACGCCCTGGTCGGGAGAAGTCTTGCTCAGCTTGACGATGTCGCCCACCGCGACATTCGTCTTCTTGCCGCGCGTGACGCACTGCAGTTTGTCGCCGTCGGCCTCGGCCAGGTAATGCCGGCCATGGGCGGCGATGATGGTGCCGGTGAGTTGGCTCATGCGCCCGTCGCCGCGCTCTGATACACGGCGTCGGCCTTGGCGGCGCAGATGAAGTCGTTTTCCGACAGGCCGCCGCGGTCCTGGTTGACCGAATGGGTGTCGTATCTGATCACGCAGGTTTTATAAGTGATGGTCAGCTCCGGGTGGTGGTCTTGCGCATGGGTGATGTAGGCGAGGGCGTTGACGAAGGCCAGCGTTTCGTAATAGTTGCCGAAGCCGAAGGTCTTGCACAGCTTGCCTCCATCGACGCTCCAGCCGGGCACCAGCCGCAGCAGGCGGGCGACGCTGACCTCGTCCAGCGCGCTGTGGCGCGGCGCGCAACGGCTGGCCAGCAGGGCCGCCGTGCTGTCCGGCGTCTTCGGCGTGGTCATCGTCATAGTGCCGCCAGTTTCAGGTGACGGATGCGCACGCTGGCCGGCGGGTGCGAGTCGTAAAACGCCGAGTGCAGCGGATCCGGGGTCAGGGTCGAGGCATTGTCTTCATACATCTTGACCAGGGCCGACACCAGGTCGCGCGCGTCGGTATGGGTGGCGGCGAAGGCGTCGGCCTCGAATTCGTGCTTGCGCGAGCTGATCGAAATCAGCGGCGCCAGCAGGAAGGTGAACACCGGCAGCACCAGCATGAACAGGATCAGCGCCATGGCGTCGGTGGTTTGGCCGACCAGGATCAGCGGCACCGGATCGACGCCCAGTCCCGTATAGAACCACAACTGGTTTTTCAGGAAACCCAGCAGCGCCAGGAAGGCCAGCGAAATGGCGAACATCATGACGATGCGCTTGACGATGTGCTTCAGCTTGAAATGGCCCAGCTCATGCGCCAGCACCGCTTCGATTTCCTGCGGCGCCAGGCGGGCCAGCAGGGTGTCGAAAAAGACGATGCGCTTGTTGGCGCCGAAACCCGAGAAATAGGCGTTGCCGTGGGCGCTGCGCTTCGAGCCGTCCATGACGAACAAGCCCTTGGAGGCGAAGCCGACGCGCTGCATCAAGCCTTCGATGCGGACCCGCAGGCTGTCGTCGGCCAGCGGCGTGAATTTGTTGAACAGGGGC
>DASYLQ010000511.1:0-3428 GCA_036009485.1 Janthinobacterium sp. | reverse complement strand
CGAGGGATAATGGGACGCAATCGTGGGCGCCAGCTTGTTGCGCAAGACATTCACGGAAATTCCCATGCTGTGCGCCAGCGCTTCCAGGCCGCCTGGATAATTGCGCGCCACCTTGTACAGCGCGTCGTGTTGATTCATGTCCAAATATTTTCGTGTCATGGTGAACGGTGCCTTTTATTACCGATGCATGCCGCCATATCGGCTGCTATGCTAAGTCCAATGAATTGTTAGCTTAAATCAATATGAAGTCATTAAAGATCGCTATATTGCTGGCTTTGTTGCTGCCCCTAAGCAGCAACGCCCTGACCACGCCATCCTCGCCCTCGTACAAGAGCGGCTTTTCTTCGCAGAAAAGCAGCACGGCCAAGGGCGCCCCGAAGAACAAATCGTTCGGTTCGTTCGCCGCCAGGCCCCCCGCCGGCGCGCCTGCGTCCCCGCCCGCAACTGCGCCAAAAAGCGCTTTCGGCTCCTTCGGCAATGCCCCCGCGGCCTCGGCGCCGCCGCCGTCCCGTTCGACGTCGGCCTTGTCGAAAGACCTGGACCAGAGCAGCGCCAATGCAAATGCGCTGAAAACCCTGGACGCGCGCAATGCCGCCGCCAACGCCCCGCCGCCGCTGAACAACCCGGTGCCCGGCCAGCAGCCGCAGCAGTATGGCCAGCAGCAGCCTTACCAGCAACCGTACAGGCAGCCGCAGCCCATCATCGTGCAGCAACCGAACAGCGGCTTCGGCAATATGTTCATGGGCTTCATGCTGGGCCGTGCGCTGAGCGGCAACCACCATGATACCGACTATCGCAACAGCAATGGCACGGTGAGCCAGCAGTCCGGCGCAGTCGTCGAGGCGCCTCAGGCGGGTCCCGAAGCGTCGTTCGGCATGTCGGTGCTGCGTATTTTCCTCTGGTTGGTGATCCTTAGCTGCATCGCCTGGATCATTTATTTTGGCGTGAAATACCTGCGCCGCAACAAGGCGTCGAATGCGCCGAACTATTCATTCAAAAGGGATTGAGATGGGCTGGAAAGATGCATTCGAATACATGCGCGGCGTCGCGGCCAAGTACGGCCTGAGCGCCGAAGAGCAGCGCCAGGACGAAGGCTTGCCGCTGGGTGCGCGCATCGGCAGCCTGATCAGCGTGCAGCAGTCGCCGCTGATCCGCGCCAGCAGCAACGGTTCGCTGATTACCCTGCCCGCAGCGGCCGATACGCGCATCGTCGCCGTGTCGCAGATTCGCCTGAACCTGGCGGGCGGCTTGTTCCGTTATTACATGGCGACCGGCGACATCGACGCCAAGGAAAAATTCATCCAATTGTTCCGCAACGGCCAGGGACAGATCGCCGAGATCATGTATTGCACCCAGTTGGCGCGGGTGATTCCGGAAACGGCCGAGGACCAGGACGCCTACACCGGCGCGGCCGGCTACGGCTTGGGCGACCAGAGCTACACGCTGTGGCGCGAGCAATTGGCCGACATGCTCGACGCGGCCGACCTGGCCCAGGTCTTCGGCGACAGCGACCGCCTGGATTACCGCCGCGACGCCGGCGACACCCAGGCCGAGTTCGTCGCGCCCTTCAGCGGCGCCGAGATCCGCATCGACGATGCCGGCGGCACCCACGGGCTGGAGCAGCAGATGTATTTCATGCCGTACGTGCGCGAACTGCAGGACGGCAGCCACGAATATTTGCTGATCACGACAGAAATCGTGAACAGCGTCGACGGCGACACGTCGAAACGCGGTATCCATGTCGATTTCGTCATTGGCATACCGGTCGAGCAGGAGCGGGTCGTCATCCAGTAGGGACGGCTTGTTTATGTGCTGTTTTCATTCAACGAGAGGAATACAAAATGAGCAATTCGAGTGGCTGGGGCCTGACGGCGCGTCTGATTTCAAAACACTTCGGCGTGCTGGGCGATCGCGTATCCGAGGCGATCGCCAATTTTGACCCTGAAACGGCGACCGAGGCCGACCGTGACCGCCTCGCCGACACCCTGCGCGCCGCCGCGCAAAAGCTGGCCGCGGCCCGGACTTCCTTCGACAAGGAACACGCCGACGTGGTCAACCTGCGCAACCTGATCAGCAACGACGAAAAGGCCAGCGCGACCCTGGCCGAGCGCCTCGCCGCCGGAAAAATCTCGGAAGAGACCATCAATCTGTTCTGCGACGAGCTGGAAGCCAACAAGGCGCGCCTGCCGCAGGAAGTCCAGGAAGAAGCCGACGCCCAGCAGTACATGGACGAACTGCAGAAAATCGTCAATGCGCTGTCCAGGCAGCTGGCCGATTTCGACGCCGCCGCCAAGAAAGCCATGCAGGCGCTGGCCAGCGCCGAGGCGCAAAAGGATTTGCAAGCCTTGCGCAACGAGCGCCAGAACGAGCTGGCCGGCCTGTCCGGGCTGCAGGGCAATTCCAGCGCGCTGAAGGCGCTGACGCGGCGCGCGCAAACCGTCAGCAACGAGGCGGCCGGCATGAAAATCGTCGCCGACATCGGCCAGCGTCCGGCCGACCAGGCGGCGGAAATCGACGCCATCCGTAAATCGGTCAGCCAGGACAATGCCGGCGAATCGACGCTGGATCGGCTGAAGCGGCTGGCGGCGGCCCAGCCCGGCGCTTAAAGGCTGGCAGCCGAAGCGCCGCCCTGGCGCCGATTTTGGCTACAATACCGAATGGACGCCGCCGTCATTGAGGCGGCGCCCGTTTGGTTTTTTTGTTTTTGTACGTTTAATGGAATGAACATGGACGCAATTCCCCGCAGCGAGTCCCTGATCGAATACCCGAGCGATTTCCCGATCAAGGTGATGGGGCCGACGCACGTCGACTTCGCGCCGGCGATCCTGCAAGTGGTGATGGGATTCGACCCCACCTTCCACGAAGGCCGGATGGAGACGCGGCCTTCGGGCAAGGGCAACTACACCGGCCTGACCGTGGTGGTGCGCGCCACCAGCCGCGAGCAACTGGACGCCCTGTACACGGCCCTCTCCGGCCATCCGATGGTGAAGATCGTCATGTAGGCGCCGTCGCCTTGGGGACTCTCATTGACGAGATGTACGTTCCATCAGCGTTTCCTTATTGAGGAGTTGATCATGTCCCGCCTCAGCACCAAGGCTGTCCTGTTGTCGTCCTTTCTCTTTTCATCCGCCTTGCCGGCGTTCGACGCCGGCGCCATCGGTCCCAGCGGTACCAGCGCGGACTACGGTTCACCGGCACCGGCCAATTCGGCGGAGACAGTGATCGCCCTGACGCCAGGCACCAAATGGGTCCGTGTCGACGATGGCCAAACCGTGCAATTCACTTCGGGCGGCAAATCGTTTACCTGGCATTTCTCCACCTTCAAGCAGCCGGCGATCGTCCACTTGTCTGCCATTGCACCGGCAGACCTGGCGCTGCAAGACATCAAGGTCTACGTCAAGACCAATCCGCGATATCGCTATCGCTAA
>DASYLQ010000510.1:0-15345 GCA_036009485.1 Janthinobacterium sp. | reverse complement strand
TAATCACCAGCTGCCTGATCTCCATCAATATTGGCTACATTGACATCCGATGCGGCAAGCGCGGTACGCCAGGGCATGCCGTTCAAAACCCGGCTATAGTATGCGGTTGACCCGTTTTGGCCCCGTCAGCGCCTGTTTTGGCGTGCGCAGGCCGCGTTATATCTACTGAAAGCCACAATCAATGGAACAGATCCGCATTCGCGGCGCCCGTACGCACAATCTCAAGAACATCAATCTCGACTTGCCGCGCAATAAGCTGATCGTCATTACCGGCCTGTCCGGCTCGGGCAAATCCTCGCTCGCCTTCGACACCCTGTATGCCGAAGGCCAGCGCCGCTACGTCGAATCGCTGTCGGCGTATGCGCGCCAGTTCCTGCAATTGATGGAAAAACCCGACGTCGACCTGATCGAAGGCTTGTCGCCGGCCATTTCGATCGAGCAAAAAGCCACGTCGCACAATCCCCGCTCGACCGTCGGCACCGTCACCGAGATCCACGATTACCTGCGCCTGCTGTACGCCCGCGTCGGCACGCCGTATTGCATCAACCATCCGGAACATGCGCTGGCGGCGCAGACCGTGTCGCAAATGGTCGATGCCGTGCTGGCCATGCCGCAAGACACCAAGCTGATGATCCTGGCGCCCGTGGTGGCCAACCGCAAGGGCGAGCATGCCGACTTGTTCGAGCAGATGCAGGCCCAGGGTTTTGTGCGCTTCCGCGTCCAGAGCGGCACCCACGAGGCGAAGATCGTCGAGATCGACGACTTGCCGAAGCTGAAAAAGACGGAAAAACACACGATCGACGTGGTCATCGACCGCATCAAGGTGAATCCCGACATCAAGCAGCGCCTGGCGGAAAGTTTCGAGACGGCCTTGCGCCTGGCCGACGGCCGCGCCATCGCCCTGGAAATGGAGAGCGCCCAGGAACACGTGTATTCCAACAAGTTCGCCTGCACCATGTGCGGCTATTCCCTTCAGGAATTGGAACCGCGCCTGTTCTCCTTCAACAATCCGATGGGCGCCTGCCCCGAGTGCGATGGCCTCGGCCATATCGAATTCTTCGATCCGAAGCGCATCGTCGCCTTCCCCAACCTGTCGCTGGCCTCAGGTGCGGTGAAGGGCTGGGACCGGCGCAACCAGTTTTATTTCCAGATGCTGTCGAACCTGGCGACTTATTACGAATTCGACCTCGACCTGCCCTTCGAGCAATTGGACTTGAATGCCCAGCAAGCCGTGCTCTACGGCTCCGGCAAGATCTCGATCCCATTCACCTATATCAACGAGCGCGGCCGCGCCGTGGTGCGCGAACACACGTTCGAAGGCGTGGTCAACAATCTGGCGCGGCGCTACCGCGAAACGGATTCGATGGCGGTCAAGGAAGAGCTGGCCAAGTTCATCAATGAAAAGGAATGTCCATCCTGCCATGGCGCCCGCCTGCGCGTCGAGGCGCGCCACGTCAAGGTCGGCAGCGGCAAGCAGCAGCGCGCGATCTACGACGTGGCGGCCAAGCCGCTGCGCGACACGCTGGATTTCTTCGAGACCTTGAAACTGAGCGGCGCCAAGAAAGACATCGCCGACCGCGTCATCAAGGAAATCGTGTCGCGCCTGAAATTCCTCAACAACGTCGGCCTGGATTACCTGTCGCTCGACCGCAGCGCCGACACCCTGTCCGGCGGCGAGGCGCAGCGCATCCGCCTGGCCTCGCAGATCGGTTCCGGCCTGACCGGCGTCATGTACGTGCTGGACGAACCGTCGATCGGCCTGCACCAGCGCGACAACGACCGCCTGATCGAGACGCTGAAACACTTGCGCGACATCGGCAACAGCGTACTGGTGGTCGAGCATGACGAAGACGCCATCCGCACCGCCGACTTCATCGTCGACATGGGCATGGGCGCCGGCGTGCACGGCGGCGACGTCATCGCCCAGGGCACGCTGAAGGATATCCTGAAGAACAAGAAATCGCTGACGGCGCAATACCTGAACGGGTCGCTGAAGATCGCCGTGCCGAAGAAGCGCCACGCCGCCAACCCGGACAAGCAACTGGTGATCACCGGCGCCACCGGCAACAACCTGAAGAACGTCACCTTGCACCTGCCGGTCGGCTTGATGAGCTGCGTCACCGGCGTGTCCGGCTCGGGCAAGTCCTCGCTGGTCAACGACACGCTGTACCCGGCCCTGTCGCGCCACCTGTACGGGTCGCAGACGGAACCGGCGCCGCACGACAGCATCAGTGGGCTGGAGCATTTCGACAAGGTGATCTCGGTCGACCAGGCGCCGATCGGCCGCACGCCGCGCTCGAACCCGGCCACCTATACCGGCTTGTTCACGCCGATCCGCGACTTGTTCGCCACGGTGCCGACGGCCAAGGAACGGGGCTACAGCGCCGGACGCTTTTCCTTCAACGTCAAGGGCGGCCGCTGCGAAGCTTGCCAGGGCGACGGCGTCATCAAGGTCGAGATGCATTTCCTGCCGGACGTGTATGTGCCCTGCGACGTCTGCCACGGCAAGCGCTACAACCGCGAAACGCTGGAAGTGCAATACAAGGGCAAGAACATCACCGAAGTGCTGGCCATGACGGTCGAGGATGCGTTCGCATTCTTCAAGCCGGTGCCGCTGATCGCCCGCAAGCTGCAAACCTTGCTCGACGTCGGCCTCGGCTACATCAAGCTGGGCCAGAGCGCGACCACCTTGTCGGGCGGCGAGGCGCAGCGCGTCAAGCTGTCGCTGGAATTGTCCAAGCGCGACACCGGGCGCACGCTGTACATCCTGGACGAACCGACCACCGGCCTGCATTTCCACGACATCGACTTGCTGCTGAAGGTGATCCACCGCCTGCGCGACCAGGGCAATACCCTGGTCATCATCGAGCACAACCTGGACGTCATCAAGACGGCGGACTGGATCGTCGACCTGGGCCCGGAAGGCGGCGCCGGCGGCGGCCGCATCATCGCCACGGGGACGCCGGAAGAGGTGGCGAAGAACCCGGACAGCGTGACCGGCAGGTATCTCGGGCCGCTGCTGAAGCAAAATAAATAAACTGTTTATACGATAAAGCGGCGCATCGCAGGATGCGCCTTTTTTGTCTGGGGCGGGCGCGCCGGTTTATTCCGCCAGGCGCCGCTCCAGCCCATCCCTGAGCGCCGCCAGCTGGCGCGGCAAATGATAGGCCAGGCGTTCGAACAAGGCCGCATGCAGCCGGACTTCTTCGCGCCAGGCCGGCTTGTCGATCGAGGTCAGGGTGTCGAATTGCTGCCGTGTCAGGGGCAAGTCGTTCCAGTCCAGGTCGGCGAACGCCGGCGTGATGCCGAACAGGTTTTCAACGCCGCCGGCCTGGCCTTCGATGCGCCCGAGTATCCATTGCAGCACGCGCATATTGTCGCCAAAGCCGGGCCAGACGAATTTGCCGTCGGCATCGGTGCGGAACCAGTTGACGCAGAAAATTTTCGGCAATGGCGCGCCCTGGCCCAGCCTGTCGCCCAGATCCAGCCAGTGCTGGAAATAATCGCTCATGTTATAGCCGATGAAGGGCAGCATCGCGAACGGGTCGCGCCGCACCACGCCCTGCTGGCCCGAGGCGGCGGCGGTGGTTTCCGAACCCATCGTCGCGGCCATGTAGACGCCCTCGACCCAGTCGCGCGCCTCGGTCACCAGCGGCACCGTGGTCGAGCGGCGGCCGCCGAAGATGAAGGCCGACAGCGGCACGCCGGCCGGATCGTCCCAGGCCGGGTCGAGCACCGGATTTTGCGTCGCCGCCACGGTGAAGCGGGAATTCGGATGCGCCGCCTTGGTCCCGCTGGCCGGGGTCCAGTCCTTGCCCTGCCAGTCGATCAGGTGGGCCGGCGCCTGCTCGGTCAAGCCTTCCCACCAGACGTCGCCGTCGTCGGTCAGCGCGACGTTGGTGAAGATGGTGTCGCGGCGCATCGAGGCCATGCAATTGGCATTGGTTTTTTCATTGGTCCCCGGCGCCACGCCGAAATAGCCGGCTTCCGGATTGATCGCGTATAAGCGGCCGTCCGGGCCCGGCTTGATCCAGGCGATGTCGTCGCCGACGGTCGTGACTTTCCAGCCGGCGAAAGCGGCCGGCGGGATCAGCATGGCGAAATTGGTCTTGCCGCAGGCGGAGGGAAAAGCCGCGGCGACATAGTGCTTTTTGCCTTGCGGCGAAGTGACGCCGAGGATCAGCATGTGTTCGGCCAGCCAGCCGCTGCCGCCTGCGCGCGCGTCCTGGTAACCCATGTTCGAGGCGATGCGCAAGGCGAAGCATTTTTTGCCCAGCAGTGCATTGCCGCCGTAACCTGAGCCGTAAGACCAGATCTCGCGCGTTTCCGGAAAATGGACGATGTATTTGTTCGGGTTGCACGGCCATTTGACGTCGGCCCGGCCGGGCTGCAGCGGCGCCCCGACCGAATGCACGCAGGGCACGAAATCGCCGTCGGCGCCCAGCACGTCATAGACCGCGCGCCCCATGCGCGTCATGATCTTCATATTCACGGCGACATAGGGCGAGTCGGACAGTTCGACGCCGATATGCGCGATCGGCGAGCCCAGCGGTCCCATCGAGAACGGCACCACATACATCGTGCGCCCGCTCATGCAACCGTCGAACAAGCCGTTCAAGGTGGCGCGCATTTCCCGCGGCTCTACCCAGTTGTTGGTCGGGCCGGCCTGCTCTTGCGTCGCGGAACAGATGAAGGTGCGGTCCTCGACCCGCGCCACGTCGCCCGGATCGGAATTGGCCAGATAGGAATTGGGCCGCTTGGCCTGGTCGAGCTTTTTCATCATGCCGCTGGCCACCATGCCGGCGCACAGGCGCTCGTATTCCTCCTGCGAACCGTCGCACCAGTGGATGCGCTCGGGCCGGGCCAGCGCGGCGATTTCCGCGACCCAGTTGACCAGTTTTTGTTGTTTGATATACGCAGGGACATTCAGTGTTGCAAAACCACCCATCAGGGGCTGATTCATGTGTGCCTCCATGCCAAGAAAAAAACCGTTTGCTGCGCCGCACCTACCGCGTCCGGCGCATCGATGCGTCCTTCAATATAATGACGGGGCCTGTCGCGCACCTTGCGCGCACGCATTGGCCGGAGGGGAGAAGGCGGCTGATTTCCTGCCGATTTTACACCCTGCAGTGAAATACCCGAGCGATGTAGTAGCTTATATTGGCCGTCAAAAATAGCGTTGTTTCTTTAGAACTCACTGGAATCGCCCATGAAAATTGCCATCCTCGACGACTACCAGGACAGTGTCCGCAGCCTGGACTGTTTTAGCTTGCTGGAGGGACATGAAGTCAAAGTGTTCAGCAATACCGTGCGCGGCATCGGCCAGTTGGCGGCGCGCCTGTCGCCTTACGAGGCGCTGGTGCTGATCCGCGAACGCAGCAGCCTGAACGAAGCCTTGCTGTCCAGGCTGCCGAACCTGAAGCTGATTTCCCAGACCGGCAAAGTCAGCGGCAATATCGACGTGGCGGCGGCGACCGCGCGCGGCATCGCCATCGCCGAAGGGGCCGGTTCGCCGGTGGCGCCGGCCGAGCTGACCTGGGCGCTGATCATGGCGGCCCAGCGCAAGATCGCGGCCTACGCGGCCAACTTGAAGCAGGGCCTGTGGCAAACCGCGGCGATCGAGCCGGCCTTCAATACCCTGGGCACGGTGCTGCGCGGCCGCACGCTGGCGATCTGGGGTTACGGCAAGATCGGACGCCTGATCGCCGGCTACGGCCGCGCCTTCGGCATGGATGTGCTGGTATGGGGCAGCCAGGCCAGCCGCGAGGCGGCGCTGGCCGACGGTTGCCTGGCGGCGCCGTCGCGCGAAGCATTCTTCGCCCGGGCCGACGTGCTGACGCTGCATTTGCGCCTGGCCGACGCGACGCGTGGCCTGGTGACGGCCGACGACCTGGCGCGCATGAAGCCGTCCGCCCTGTTCGTCAACACCAGCCGCGCCGAACTGGTGGCCGAAGGGGCGCTGGAAGCGGCCCTGCGCGCCGGCCGTCCGGGCCGCGCGGCGCTGGACGTGTTCACCGCGGAACCGCTGCCGGCCGATTCGCCGCTGTTGCACATGCCGAATGTGCTGGCCACGCCGCACCTCGGTTATGTCGAAAAGGATAGCTACGAATTGTATTTCGGCATGGCGCTGCAAAATGTCGTGGATTTCGCCAATGGGACGTGCAGCAAGCTGCTGAATCCGGCATACAAGGAACAGCTCGGCAAAAGCTAAGAGCCTGTTCCGGCAGGCAGGCGTTCATATGGACGCATGGCTGGGACGCATGGCTGGCCATGCTACGACGAGCAACGCTATGTGCTTCGTCAGCACCTTCAGCGCAGTTCTTCGGGCACGCCAGTCAAGTTGATCGCCTTGGCCGGCATGACATGGGTCCGCGTCCACAGGCCGGCCCAGCCCGGCGGCCAGGTGATGGCCGGGCCGGCATATACCGGCAAGGTGGCGCGCACGGCGATCACCGGCACGGCCGGCATTTCCTGCAACGGCCCATGGGCGGGCCGCTGCATGTCGAGGCTGTACATATATCCCGGCAGCAACGCCCGGCAGACGCCGTCGAACCAGGCGGTGTGATCCTCGTCGTGGCCGAGCGCCTGGGCCAGGCCCTGCGGATCGAATTTCGCCAGCGCATGGATCAGTTCATCGGTGGAAGCGCCGGGCGTATCGCCCCAGCCCATGACCGGATTGACGTTGTAGTCGGCGCCGGAACCATACCAGCCCTCGCGCCAGGGCCGCTGCATCCAGTCGCGCTGGCCGGCGAACAAATGCCAGCGCCAGTGCAGGCCGGACGGCTTGGGCCAGGAATACAGGTACAGGCGCTGATAACCGGCGCGGTGCAACTCGCGCACCATGGCCATCAGGCGCGCGTGCGGCATGCGGTCGGGCGGGGCGCGCCGGAACAGGATCGCTTCGCCGTCGGCGAACTGCACCTCGTCGGTCGACAGGTTCAGGTCCAGCGTGCGCGCCTCGCTGCCGAAGCGGGCTGAAATCCAGCCGGTCAGCAAATTGACGGACGTGATCACGCCATAACCGCGATGGCGATGGAAAATGACAGTACCGGGAGCGAGCGCTTTCATACCTTGGATAGCCGGACAAAGAAGCTAGTGTACTCACAGATCGCCCAACTTTCCAGATGAGCGTGGCAAAGTTTAATGATACCGCTCAGGCCCACGGGCTTGACGCTTCGCGCTATCATGCGCGTCATTCTCCTCTGACAGCATGACATCGACATGACACTGCGTATCCTCGCCACCGGCGGCACTTTCGACAAACACTACGATGAATTGAACGGCACGCTGGCCTTCGCCGACAGCCATTTGCCGGCCGCCATCGCGCGCAGCCGCATCACGGCAGCCGTGACTCTGGAACAATTGCCATTGCTCGACTCGCTGGACATGCAGGACGCCGACCGTGCCCGCGTGCTGGCCTCCTGCCAGGCGGCGGCGGAAAAGGCCATCGTCATCGTCCACGGCACCGACACCATGCGCGAAACCGCGGCCGTGCTGGGCGCCGCCAAACTGGCGCGTGCCATCGTCTTGACCGGCGCCATGATCCCCTATGAAGTCGCGCATTCCGACGCCTTGTTCAACCTCGGCTTCGCCTGCGGCGTGGCGCAAGTCTTGCCGGCCGGAGTCTACGTGGCGATGAATGGGCAGATTTTTGCCTGGGATAATGTGCAAAAGAACCGCGCCGCCGGCGTCTTCCAGCCTTTGTAGGCTGGGGTAAGAGAGTCCGTTAAGCCTTGGCCTCGCCGCCAAGGGCTTCGACCACGTCGGCCATCAGTTTGCTCAACTCGCCCGTCATCAGCATCATGTCGCCGTCGAAACGCTCTTCATCGTTCTTGGTGCTCGATTCGGTTTCCTTGATCACGTCGAGCGGCTTGACGCCCTTGATCGCCAGCGCTTCCGTGAGCACGAAGGAGATGCGGTCGTTCCAGGTCATCGCCAGGCGTGTGCACTGCTTGCCGGCGGCGATGTGGCGGCGCACGTCGTCCGCTTCCAGCGTATGCTTGACGTAGCGCACCGTCGCCTTGCTTTCGCCGGTGGCGCGCAATTCCGTGTCCATGTCGACCGTGAAACCGCTGGGCGCATCGTCGGCCTGCAGCCATTCCGTCATCACCGCCACCGGCGAACGCTGCACGCGCAGGCTTTCCAGCGGTAATTTGTCGACGGCTTTCAACAACAGCTTGATCACTTCATCGGCCTTGGCCGGGCTGGCCGCGTCCACCACCAGCCAGCCGTTGACCGGATCGATCCAGGTCCAGACATTGCTACGGATGCTGAAGGCGCGCGGCAACAGCTCGTCGGCGACGCGCTCCTTCAATTCCTTCATGGCTTTCTTGCCGGGCGCGAAACCTTGCGCTTCTTCCATCTCGGCGGCGCGGACCTTGGCGACCTGGTTGATGACCGTGGCCGGCAGCAGTTTCTTTTCCGTGCCGAGCAGGATCAGCATTTGCTTGTTGACGGTATGCACCAGCGAACCGTTGTTGCGCGGCGAATCCCACCCCTGGCGCAACAAGTCCATGCTGGTGCAAGGCACGAAGGCGTGCGGCGCGAGCGCCGCTTCCAGTTGTTCCGGAGTGAAGGCCCAAGGGGCGGGCAGGCGATAAATCTGAAGGTTCTTGAACCACATAAGTTGTTTTGCCTTGTTTCAGTATTTCCAGGGGAACGCCATTTTACACGCTCGCGTCCAGCGCATACGGCTGATTGGCGCATCGCTTACGGCGTTTCGCTACGGCATTGTTCAGGCCGCGGCTTCGGCGCCGAACAGGCTGAGTTGCCCGGCGTGTTGCAACTCGCCCAGGCGGACGCCGACGCCGAGCAGGCGCACCGGCTGCCTGCCGCGCTGAAAGCCGGTATCCAGCAGCTTTTCAAACAGGAGCAGTTGCGGCGCCAAGCCTGCGCACTCGACCGTGGTCTGCTGAAAATCGGCGAAACGGATCTTTATGAACAGCTTGCGCACCTGCTCTTCCGCCCCGGCCCGCTTGATCCGGGCCAGCAGGCTGTCGAACAGTTCCGGCAGCAAGCCCAGGCAGGCGGCCAGGCCGGGCACGTCCGGCGTATAGGTTTCTTCGACGCTGACCGACTTGCGCTCCTGCGAACTGCAGACGGCGCGCGTGTCTATGCCGCGGCACAACTGGTACAGGCGGTTGCCGAAGCGGCCGAAGTGATGTTCCAGCTGCAGCGGCGTCCAGGACCGCAGGTCGCCGCAAGTGTGCGCGCCCAGCTTGTTCAGCTTGGCGGCGGTGACTTTGCCGACACCAAACAGCTTTTTTACCGGCAAGACGGCGACAAAGTCGTCGACTTCGTGCGGGCGCACCAGGAACAGCCCGTCCGGCTTGTTCCAGTCGCTGGCGATCTTGGCGACAAACTTGTTGGGCGCGATGCCGGCCGAGGCGGTGATGCCGACCGTCTCGACGATGCGCGCGCGGATTTCCTGGGCGATCAGCGTGGCGCTGCCCTTGCAGTGCGGCGATGCGCTGACGTCGAGGTAGGCTTCGTCGAGCGACAGCGGCTCGACCAGGTCGGTATAGTCGCGGTAAATGGCGAGGATCTGGCGCGACGCGATGCGGTATTTCTCCATCGCCGGCGGCAATACCACCAGGCCGGGACAGCGCTGCAGGGCTTGCGCCGTCGCCATCGCCGAATGTACGCCGAAACGGCGCGCCTCGTAATTGCAGGTGGCGACCACGCCGCGCTGGTCGGCGCGTCCGCCCACCGCCACCGGCAAGTTGCGCAGGGCCGGATCATCCCGCATTTCCACCGCGGCATAAAAGCAGTCGCAATCGCAATGGATGATTTTTCGGACGGGAAGGTTCACGCTGTCGGTATCGGCTGACTATGCCCGGAAGCGAGCACCACTGTAAATACGTACAGTATTCACTAAAACAAGCATTGTTGCAAGGCATGGTCATGCCGCTTTTGCCGGCTTAAAAAAGGTCAGCACCAGCACGCCGCCGATGACCAGGCTGGCCGCCAGCAGATAGATGCCGGTGGCGGTGCTGTGGGTGGCGTCGCGGATCGCCCCCACCAGGTAAGGGCTGGCGAAACCTGCCAGGTTGCCGATCGAATTGATCAGCGCGATCCCGGCCGCCGCCGCGGCGCCGCCGAGCATGGCGGTCGGCAAACTCCAAAAGATCGGGAAGGTCGACAGGATGCCGGCCGTGGCCAGGCTCAGCGCCGCCATCGCGACCAGGGTGTCGCCGGCGTACAGCACCGAGACGATCAGGCCGGCCGCGCCGGCGAAGGCGGCGCCGGTGGTATGCCAGCGCCGTTCGCCGCTGCGGTCCGAATGCCGCGCCGCGAAGACCATGACCACCGCCGCGACGCCATACGGCACGGCGCTCAGCAAGCCGATGTCGAACAGATCCTTGACACCTGTGTTCCTGATCAACTGGGGCAGCCAGAAACTGACGCCGTACAAGCCCATGACGAAAGCGAAATACACCAGCGCCAGCAACCACACCGTGGGACTGGCCAAGGCCTTGGCCGCCGTCAGCGCGGGTTTGCCGCCATCCCTGGCCGCCGCTTCGGCGGCGATGGCGCGCTCCAGCACCTGCTTTTCCGCTTCGCTGAGCCAGGCGGCGTGGCGGATGCCGTCGTCCAGGTAAAACAGGGTCCAGACGCCGACCAGCAGCGAGGGCAAGCCTTCCAGCAAGAACAACCACTGCCATCCAGCCAGCCCGCCCAGTCCGGCGCAAGCTTGCATGATCCAGCCGGACAGGGGGCCGCCGACCACGCCGGCCACCGCGACGCCGCTCATGAACAGGGCGACGATGCGGGCGCGGCGCCGCGCCGGATACCAATACGTCAGGTACAGGATGATGCCCGGGAAGAAGCCGGCCTCGGCCGCGCCGAGCAAGAAGCGCAGCAGGTAAAACGCGGGCGCCGAATGGGCCAGCATGGTCGCCGAGGAAATCGCGCCCCAGGTCAGCATGATGCGGGCGATCCACAGGCGCGCGCCGACGCGCAGCATGATCAGGTTGGACGGCACTTCGAACAGGAAATAGCCGATGAAAAAAATGCCGGCGCCGATGCCGTACACGGTGTCGCTGAATTGCAGGTCGGCCGCCATCTGCAGTTTGGCGAAGCCGACGTTGACCCGGTCCAGATAGGCGACCACGAAACACAGGAAGAGAAAGGGTACCAGGCGCCGGTCCACCCGGGCGTAAATGGCATCGTCGGTGCTGCTTGTCATAGGGCTGGTCTGTCTTTTGGCGAGTTTAACAATGCGGGCGTATGCGTCTGGAACGCGGCGCCGAAAGCGCTTGGTCTTTACCGCTTACCAGCTAGAATATTGACACAGAACAATCCAAAGGAGTACTTATCGCCTTTCCCCGAAGGCGAGTTCAACCTGGCGTGGCGGGCAGATTCCAAAAACAATTTATAAGAAACCCTTGCGGAAGCCCGGAGGCCCATTGTAAAATTCGGGCCTCTTCAGACGAGGTGACAATCGTCGGATGTTTTCGAGATAAGCAAGATGGCAATAGCCGGGTGCTTAGCTCAGTTGGTAGAGCGGCGCCCTTACAAGGCGTAGGTCGGGAGTTCGAGCCTCTCAGCACCCACCAGATATCGAAAACATTCATGCTTTTGAGGATCGGCAACACAGATCACGTAAGCTTGGAGTGGTAGTTCAGTTGGTTAGAATACCGGCCTGTCACGTCGGGGGTCGCGGGTTCGAGTCCCGTCCACTCCGCCAGCATCCATAAGGGCCCGATTCGTCGGGCCCTTATACTTTTCCGCCTGCGCTTTTTCTTCCATCCGCCCGCCGTCGCTGGCTACTGCGGCGCCGACCGGCGCTTCCCGATCACCTTGCCCGGACTGAGCAAGCTAGAACTGTGCCTGCTTAACAACACAAACCGGCCGGGCAAAAAAGAAAGCGCGGCGGCGGCGGGGACCAGACGCCGCCGCGCCGCCGAGCTGGCGCATAATTGAAATACTTGCCCCCATGGAGCTATTTTGATCTTCGGTTTCCTGAAATCGCCGCCGCTGTCGCCGCGCCTGCACCGGCTGAAAAACTCGGCCCTGTTCGACACCCTCAGCGCGCTGGAGCTGAAGATCGTCGACGGCTTGCTGCACGAGCGCTGCTTCCTCGGCGATGAAATCATCTTCGACGAAGGCGAAGAAGGGCATGCGCTATACCTGGTCGTGGCCGGCCGGGTCGGCATCAACCGGCGCCGCGGCGACCAGGTGGAAGTGGTGGCGGAACTGGGGCCGGGCGCCTTCTTCGGCGACCTCGCCCTGCTCGACAATTCGCCGCGCAACGCCCAGGCGCGCGCGCTCGACAATTGCGAACTGGCCGTGTTTTTCCGCGCCGACTTCGTCCACCTGATGAATACCAACGCCGTGATCGGCTACAAGATCTCGCTGGCGCTGGCGCGCCACATCGGCCAGCGCCTGCGCCGCTGGATGGCCGGCGAACCGCAGATCGAAGCCTTATGAAGCGCGACCCGCAGCCGAGATACGAAGGGCCGCTGTTTTTCCACGCCGGCGTGCTGATGCGCGAACAGCCTTCCGGTCCGGTGGTCTGGAGCGGCATCATCGGCGCCACCTGCACCCTGCTCTTCCTGCTGGAACAGATGCTGTGGCTGGCGATTCCCTTTTTGCTCGGCATCATCCTGTACTACATCCTGCTGGGACCGATGCAAAGGCTGATACGCGCCGGCGTCAGCCACAACACGGCCGCGCTGACGGTCGGCGGGATATTCCTGCTGCTCGTCGGCCTGGCGCTGATCGGCTTGATCAGCTCATCGATGTCGGTGCCGTCGGGCACGCTGCAAAACATCCTGGGGCGCTACCTGAGCGGCGGCCTGACCTTCGTGCGCAACACCGCCGTGTCGCTGGAAACCGACTTCCCGCTGCTGCACCAGATGCGCCTGAGCAATATGATCGACACCCGCTTCGCCGCCTTCAGCAAGAATTTCATGCAAAAACATTTCGGCGAAATCCTCGTCTCGGTGGCGTCCTGGCTGCCGTCGATGCTGCTGGCGCCCTTCCTCGCCTTCTTTTTCCTGCGCGACGGCCACCGCTTCAAAAAATTCCTGGCGCGCGCGGTGCCGAACGCCTTCTTTGAAAAGACCTTGTACCTGCTGCACGAAGTCGACCAGACCGCGCGCCGCTATTTCCAGGGGCTGATCCGCCTGACCGCGCTGGACACGGCGGTGCTGGCTTTCGGCCTGTGGAGCATCGGCGTATCGGCCCCCATCGTGTTGGGCCTGATCGCCGCGGTGCTGGCCTGGGTGCCCTTCGTCGGCTCCATCGCCGGCTGCCTGATGGTGGTGATGGTGGCCTCGACCGACGCGCCGGGCGACCCGCTGGCGGCGTACAGCGCCATCGGCGTCTTCATCATGGTGCGGCTGCTGGACGACTTCGTCTTCATGCCGCTGACGCTGGGACGCAGCCTGCACATCCATCCGTTGATCACCGTGCTGATGATTTTCATCGGCGGTTCGGTGGCCGGGGTGGCAGGGCTGATGCTGGTCTTGCCGCTGCTGGGCGTGGTGATGGTGGTCGGCGAAACCCTGGGCCGGCTGATCACCAATCCGCGCCTGCGTGCGCGCCACCGCAACGCCATCGCCTTGCGCACCAAGCAGGCCAGCATCGATTTAGCGGCGTAAACAAAAACTGCCGGAACCAGTCCGGCAGTCTTCATTCAGGCCCTTGAGATTACGCGGCCAGCGCTTCCTTCTGTACCGGCGCCACTTCCAACTCGTCGTCGAAGGAGTTGCGGATCAGGTGGTCGAAGGCGCTCAAGGAAGCTTTGGCGCCCTCGCCGACGGCGATGACGATCTGCTTGAACGGCACCGTCGTCACGTCGCCGGCGGCGAACACGCCGGGGATCGAGGTCTGGCCCTTGGCGTCGACTTCGATTTCGCCATGTTTCGACAGTGCGATCGTGCCTTTCAGCCACTCGGTGTTCGGCACCAGGCCGATTTGCACGAAGACGCCGTCCAGGGTCACCTGGTGGCTGGCGCCGGCGATGCGGTCGGTGTAGCTCAGGCCGGTAACTTTCTTGCCGTCGCCGTGGATCTCGGTGGTTTGCGCCGAGGTGATCACTTTGACGTTCGGCAGGCTATGCAGCTTGCGCACCAGCACCGCGTCGGCGCGCAGCTCGGCGCCAAACTCGATCAGCGTCACATGCGAGACGATGCCGGCCAAGTCGATCGCCGCTTCGACGCCGGAGTTGCCGCCGCCGATCACCGCCACCGGTTTGCCCTTGAACAAAGGACCGTCGCAGTGCGGGCAATACGCCACGCCGTGGTTGCGGTATTGCTGCTCGCCCGGCACATTGATTTCCCTCCAGCGCGCGCCGGTGGCCAGGATCACCGACTTGCTGCGCAACACGGCGCCATTCGCGGTGGTGATCTCGATCATCTTGCCGGCCTTCAGGCTGGCGGCGCGCTGCATATTCATGATGTCGACTTCATACGTACGGACGTGCTGTTCCAGCGCGGTGGCGAAATGCGGGCCATCGGTTTCCTTGACGGACACGAAGTTTTCGATCGCCAGGGTGTCCAGCACCTGGCCGCCGAAACGCTCGGCCAGCACGCCGGTGCGGATGCCTTTGCGGGCGGCGTAGATCGCCGCGGCCGCGCCGGCGGGACCGCCGCCGACGATCAGCACGTCGAACGCTTCTTTCTTGCTCAATTCCGCCGCCTGGCGGGCGCCGGCGCCGCTGTCGAGCTTGGACAAGATTTCTTCCACGCCGGTGCGGCCCTGGCCGAATACCTGGCCGTTCAGGTAAGTCGTCGGCACCGCCATGATTTCGCGGGCTTCGACTTCCTTCTGGAACAGGCCGCCGTCGATGGCGACGGTGCGGATGCGTGGATTAATGATCGACATCACGTTCAGCGCCTGCACCACTTCCGGGCAGTTCTGGCAAGTCAGCGAGATATACGTCTCAAATGTGTAATCGCCGTCGAGGTTGCGGATTTGCTCGATGACTTTGTCGTCCAGCTTGATCGGATGGCCGCCGACTTGCAGCAAGGCCAGGACCAGCGTGGTGAATTCATGGCCCATCGGCACGGCGGCGAAATCGACGCTGATATCGGTGCCCGGGCGGGTAATGCTGAACGATGGGGTGCGCGCCGCGCCGCCCGCATGTTCTTTCAGGGTGATACGGTCGCTCAACAGGGTGATTTCCTGGAGCAGTTCCGCCATTTCCCTGGAGCTTGCGCCGTCATCGAGAGACGCGACGATCTCGATCGGTTGCACGACCTTTTCCAAATAGGCTTTCAACTGGGTCTTGAGATTTGCATCTAACATGATCGACTTTCTTATTGAGTTTTCTAAAATAAGGCGATGCCGGCCGGCATACAGGCCGGCATCAAGGGGACTCCTCGTAAAAGCGTCGCG
>DASYLQ010000509.1:0-4734 GCA_036009485.1 Janthinobacterium sp. | reverse complement strand
GCTTGCGTTCGCGCGAGGCTAGTTCCAGTGCGCGACGGACCCCGGCTGCATCGAAATCGGCCGCATAGACCGGCGTGCCAGGCTGTTGGCGCCAGGATTCGTCCAGCGGGCCGGCGTCGACCGGGTCATAACCCATCGCATCGATCAGTTGCATGACCAGCGCTTTTGCCTTGGCGTCGTCGCCTGCCACCGGCAGGGCGATGCGGCCGGGACTGCCGGCCGGCTTGCCCATGGATTTCAGATGGCCGGCGTAAATATTATTAAAAGCCTTGATCAGCGGGTGTTTCAGCAACTGTTCGGTCCAACGGCTTTCCGGCATGCCTTCTTCGATGGCGGCAATCTTGCCGTCGCGCTCACGGGGGTAGTAGTTGCAGGTGTCAACCACGGCCACGTCTTTCGCCACGCCGGCAAACAGGTCCGCTGGCAGTTGCGTAATGTTTCGCAGCGGGATGGTGACGACGACCAAGTCGACGTCCCGGACCGCCTCGCGGACCTGCACGGCGCTTGTGCCGGTCTCGGCGGCCAGCGCCGCCAGGGAATCAGGGCCGCGGCTGTTGGCCATCTTCACTTGATGGCCGGCGTCGGCAAAGAGGTGAACCAAGGTCGAGCCGATATTGCCTGTACCGATAATGCCGATTTTCATGATCGCTCCTTCGAAAGTGTGTCGTTCTTGGACGCCGTGTAGTTCATCCTCCGTGAGACTTATCGTATCAACGTTTATGTGCAATCGCAGGCCAATTCCGCTGAGTAATCGAACTGGCTTGCCCAGACCGCCTGTACCCGCGCCAGCCCAGGCGCAAGCCATTTTCTATTGCCTGCACGGTAAGGGAGTGACGGATCAATCAAGGCATACAGCCGGGCGCTGTTTACGCTCTGCAAGAATGATCAGATAGTCTGCGCTGGCATACATGCATGCTACATTCATCTGATACATGTTTGATATTGCTCAAAACATAACGATATCAAATTGAATCTGCCGTATGCCCGAGGCAGTATGAACAGATTCGGGCAAGGCGTATCCGGCGCTCTCCCGACTTGGGTCCAGGGGGTAGGTGTGACGGCAAAAAAAGAAACAGATATGTTGCTGGTGACGCGTTTTCAGCAGGGCGATAAATTCGCCTTTGATATTTTGGTCGTAAAGTATCAGCATAAATTGATGCGCCTGATATCGCGCCTCATTCCAAACCAGGCGCAAGCTGAGGATGTTGTTCAAGAAACTTTCATCCGCGCATTTCGATCGCTGCACCAGTTCCGCGGCGATGCCGCTTTCTATACCTGGCTCTACCGAATCGGCATCAATACCGCCAAGAATTCTCTTATTACCTGTGCGCGCCGCGAGCCGTTGATGGAAGATGCGGATTTTTCTGATGAGGAAGGCGGTTTCGGCAAGGCCGATCTTCGGGATTTGAACACGCCGGAATCCGTTTTGATCAGCAAACAAATTGCCGCGGCAATCAACAAGGCGCTCGATAGCCTGCCGCTTGAATTGCGTACTGCGATCGTGCTGCGCGAAGTCGAAGGGCTCAGCTATGACGATATTGCGATCCTGATGAAATGTCCTGTGGGGACAGTGCGCAGCCGCCTGTTTCGCGCGCGGGATTTCATTGCCGAGCATCTGAAACCGATCATCGATGCGCAGCAGGATAGCCGGTGGTAGGCGCCCAGGCGCAGGGGATGATGGCGGCGGGCTCGCGCCTTGCGTGCGGGCTGCACAGTAGGTTTTTCGAGGTATGCGCCTATGGCGCAACTGGTAAGCAATTCGCGCCTGCTGCGATCACACGGCGCGCCAATGGTCCGGTATTGCCTTGTCGGTTTTCCTGACCCGCGCAACCAAGGGTTTGTGACCCATCTTCCGCGCCGCCTTGATCGCCTCTTCCTGCGTTTCATATGGTCCATACGTCAAGCCGCTGCCGGCGAATTCCAGCTGGAAGGCATGGGGTTTGGCAGGGAAATCACCCTTCGGCAGCGGCTCTACAAAGATGTTCGGCATCTCAAGCTCCAAATAGGTATCGACAACATAGTCAAATCCTGAAGTTGCGATGGCGGCAGCAATTTACAAGAGGAAGACGCAAGCCGGTGTATTGGCCAGTCGTTCCATTGCTTGTTACGATAGCGGCTGAGCTGACGAATTAACAACTCGGTACCCTGGCGCTTACAGCGCCTGCGGTGCGCTTCTTAGCCAGATCGTTGTATTGAGCGCATTTTGATCTGCCTCAAAAATGCACATGACTCAGATAAAAACATTAGCAAATGATGCTTCAAGTTAAGCAATCAAGGGAAAAAACGCTGTCTGGCCTTATCCGGTCGCGGCGTATACGCCTGCCGATTTTCTGCCTCGACATTTTAATTCATTCGGGCAGCAGGATTTGCCCTATGCCGCCATGTGCGCGTGCGCCGCCGCCGGCCGCCGCGCTGGCCGGGGCTTTGCGCGCGCCGTGGCGGAAGCCGCCTGCGCTAAGGTGTGAAGCACCTTTAATGTGCGTATGTATCTATCGGGACGCAAGCATGAGGTCAACTCGCCGGAATAGCCTGGCTCAGGTTTTTTTTCCTTCTTTGTCCAGGCTGCTCCGCTGCGGCAGCTACCTGTCGGCCCTGTCGGCCCTGTCGTTGGCTCCGTTTTTGGCCCTATCATTGCTGGCGGGCTGCGACACGGTGTTGATGAAGCCGTCCGGCGATGTTGCGGCCCAGGAAGGCCGGCTGATCGTCCTATCGACCTTGCTGATGCTGTTGATCATCATTCCCGTCATCATCCTGACCATCGTGTTTGCATGGCGCTACCGGCAGCAAAATACCTCGGCCGTGTATGAACCGGACTGGCATCATTCCACCTCGCTGGAACTGGTGATCTGGGGCGCTCCGTTGCTGATCATCATTGCGCTGGGTTTGCTGACCTGGATCAGCACCCACGTGCTCGATCCATACCGGCCCCTGCAGCGGCTGGATGAAAACCGCGCCGTTGCCCCCGGCACCAGGCCGCTCGTCGTCGAGGTCGTGGCGCTCGACTGGAAATGGCTGTTCATCTACCCGGAACTGGGCATCGCCAGCGTCAACGAACTGGTCATGCCGGTCGACGTCCCGGTGCATTACAAGATCACTGCCTCGAGCGTGATGAATTCCTTCTTCGTTCCCGCGATGGCGGGACAGATCTATGCGATGGCCGGCATGGAAACGACGCTGCACGCCGTCATCAACCGGACCGGCGTGTTCGAGGGTTTTTCGGCGAATTACAGCGGCGCCGGCTTTTCCTATATGCGCTTCAAGCTGCACGGCGTGGCTGCGGCCGGCTTCGAGCGCTGGGTGGCCGCGGCCAGGTCCGGCGGCGGCATGCTGGACCGGGCCGCTTACCTGCAACTGGCCAGGCCCAGCCTGCGCGAACCGGTGCGGCATTACTCGGCGGTGGCGCCCGACCTGTATTACGCGATACTGAACCGTTGTGTCGCCGCCGGCACCGTCTGCATGGACAAGACCGCCGCGGCCGACATGCATCGGGCCATGGGCCATGCACATGAATAAGCATGAATAATCGTCCGCCTGCGCCGTCGCGCGCCATTCCTGAACCGCCTTCATCTATCCATGACGACCATGCCAGACGATATAGATTTCAATAAACTCATCTTCGGCCGGCTCGGCTGGAATGCCATTCCCTGGCAAGAACCTGTCTTGCAGGGCACTTTCATCGTGGTGGCGGCCGGAGCCCTGGCGCTGTTATGGGCGGTGACGCGCTACCGTTTGTGGGGCGGCTTGTGGCGCGGTTGGGTCACCAGCATCGACCACAAGAAAATCGGCATCATGTATATCATCCTGGGCCTGGTGATGCTGCTGCGCGGCTTTGCCGATGCGCTGATGATGCGCACCCAGCAGGCGCTGTCGATCGGCGAATCGACCGGCTTCCTGCCACCGCACCACTATGACCAAATTTTTACCGCCCACGGCGTGATCATGATCTTCTTTGTCGCCATGCCTTTGGTAACGGGGCT
Organism: Janthinobacterium sp.; assembly: GCA_036009485.1. GTDB lineage: Bacteria > Pseudomonadota > Gammaproteobacteria > Burkholderiales > Burkholderiaceae_D > Janthinobacterium. Next base: position 757 of record DASYLQ010000509.1, on the reverse strand, counting down.
GATGAACTATGTCGTGCCGCTGCAGATCGGCGCGCGCGACGTGGCTTTCCCTTTCCTCAATAACTTCAGCTTCTGGATGACCTTCTTCGGCGCCATGCTGACGATGACCTCGCTGTTCGTCGGCGAATTCGCCCGCACCGGCTGGCTGGCCTATCCGCCGCTGTCCGGCATCATCGCCAGTCCCGACGTCGGCGTCGACTATTACATCTGGTCCTTGCAGATTGCCGGGGTCGGGACGCTACTGTCCGGCATCAACCTGATCGCCACGATCGTCAAGATGCGCGCCCCCGGCATGACGATGATGAAGATGCCGGTGTTTACCTGGACTTCGCTGTGCACCAACGTGCTGATCGTCGCCGCCTTCCCGGTGCTGACGGCGGTGCTGGGCATGCTGGCGCTGGACCGGGTGTTCGGCACGAATTTTTTTACCAATGAGCTGGGCGGCAACCCGATGATGTACATCAACCTGATCTGGATCTGGGGCCACCCCGAGGTCTATGTCCTGATCCTGCCTGCGTTCGGCATTTATTCAGAAGTGGTGTCGACCTTTTGCGGCAAGCGCCTGTTCGGCTATACCTCGATGGTTTACGCCACGGTCGTCATCACCATCCTGTCCTACCTGGTGTGGTTGCACCACTTCTTCACCATGGGTTCCGGCGCCAGCGTCAATTCCTTCTTCGGCATCACGACGATGATCATCTCGATTCCGACCGGCGCCAAGATGTTCAACTGGCTGTTCACCATGTACCACGGAAGG
>DASYLQ010000508.1:0-4081 GCA_036009485.1 Janthinobacterium sp. | reverse complement strand
GTCTCGGCCCCGGCCTCGTTCGGCCGCCTGCACGTGGCGCCGCATGCGCCGGCCTTCCTGGCGGCCAATCCGAAGGTCAAGGTGTCGTTCAACCTGACCGACCACGTGGTCGATCTGGTGCGCGAAGGGTATGAGCTGGGCATCCGCATCGGCGGTGTGATCGATCCCAATTTCGTCGCCGTGAAACTGGCGAGCAACCGCCGCGTGGTGTGCGGCACGCCGGATTATTTCGACCGCAACGGCATTCCGCGCACGCTGGAAGACCTGTCGCAGCATAACTGCCTGGCCTTCAACCTGCAGGGCGGTCAGCAGCGCGGCTGGTACTTCCAGCGCGACGGCAAGCCGGTGACGGTGAAGGTCAACGGCAATCTCGATTGCAACGACGGCGAGCTGCTGCACCGCTGGGCCTGCGAAGGCCTGGGACTGGCCTGGCGCTCGACGTGGGAGATCCAATCGCAACTGGCCTCGGGAGAGTTGATCACGGTGCTGGACGACTATGCGTTGCCGGAATACGACATCACCGCGGTCTACCTACAGCAGCGCAACCTGCCGGCCAAGGTGCGATTTTTCATCGACACCCTGAAGGCAGTGTATGCGCAGCCCGGTTACTGGACCAGGACGGTGCGCCGCTTGGATGGAGCGTAGACCACCTCGCCAAACCTGCTGCGCGGCGCGATTTCCGGCCTGCGATGCTCACCGTACATGCGTACGGCTCCGCTTCTCAACCAGAACTAGCGCCGCTCGCTACGGTTTTGCAAGGTGGCTTGAGTTCGCTGGGATAAAAAACGAAATCTCCATCAAACCACGCGTTCCTGGCGCAGCAGCGAGATGTACTCGGCGCTGTAACCGAGCTGCGCCAGCACTTCATCCGTATGCTCGCCCAGCAGCGGCGAACGGGTCACTTCGGTCGCGCTGTCGGACAGCTTGATCGGATTGCCGACGGTCAGGTATTTGCCGCGCTCCGGATGGTCGACCTCGACGATGGTGCCGGTCTCGCGCAGGGATGGCTCCTCGGCGATTTCCTTCATCGACAGGATAGGCCCGCAAGGCACGTCGTATTTGTTGAGGACATCCATCGCCTCGAACTTGGTCTGGGTCTTGGTCCACTCCTCGACCGTGGCGAAGATCGCCATCAGCTTCGGCAGGCGCGCCCGCGGCGTCGCGTATTCCGGATCGCTGGCCCATTCCTCGCGTCCGATCACCTTGCAGATCGACGCCCAGGTCTGCGCCTGCGCGACAAAATAAATGTAGGCGTTCGGGTCGGTTTCCCAGCCCTTGCACTTGAGGATCCAGCCCGGCTGGCCGCCGCCCGAGGCATTCCCGGCGCGCGGCACGGCGTCGCCAAATTTTTCGTCCGGGTACTGCGGATACTCTTCCATCACGCCGTTGCGCTCGAGGCGCTGCTGGTCGCGCAGCTTGACGCGGCACAGGTTCAGCACCGCATCCTGCATCGACGCCATGACCTTCTGGCCGCGCCCGGTATGGTTGCGCTGGTACAGCGCCGTGACGATGCCCAGCGCCAGGTGCAGGCCGGTGCCGCTGTCGCCGATCTGCGCCCCGGTGACCATCGGCGGGCCGTCGGCAAAACCGGTCGTCGACGCCGAACCGCCGGTGCACTGGGCGACGTTTTCATACACTTTGCAATCCTGGTAGGGGCCGGGGCCGAAACCCTTCACCGACGCCACCACCATGCGCGGATTCAATTCCTGGATGTGTTCCCAAGTAAAACCCATGCGGTCCAGCGCGCCGGGCGCAAAATTCTCCACCAGGACATCGCAATCCTTGATCAGCGTTTCGAGCACTTCCTTCCCTTTCGGGTTCTTGGTGTCGAGCGTGATCGAGCGCTTATTATGGTTCAGCATGGTAAAGTACAGGCTGTCGACGCCGGGAATGTCGCGCAACTGGCCGCGCGTGGCGTCCCCCTCTCCGGCCCGCTCGACCTTGATCACATCGGCGCCGAACCAGGCCAGTAACTGGGTGCAGGTAGGTCCGGACTGGACGTGTGTAAAATCGAGGATGCGAACGCCTTCTAACGCTTTGCTCATGGTAGTCTCCAGGGTTTCATATTCTATTTATTATGCACCAGGCGCGGCGTGTAATTCATACATGATTTCGCCTTAGCGCCTGTGCATGAGGTCCTCTTCCGAGGTGCCTGAGGACCGGTCTTCATGAGACGCATCCGCAGACATTTTATTCTGTTGGGGGTCACTACCAGATTGGATGTCGGGCATGTCTGCCGCCGACGAAAGTCATCATAACGAGGCCACGTTAGCGCGCTCATTGACCCCGGTCAAGATTCAGCAGATGATACGCCGCCCCGCCTTTGCTACACTGGCTAATCACACTTTTTAGCACCATATCATGACGCTCGTCACTAACCATCCTGAAAGAAATATTATTCGCGTGCAGCTCATGCAAAACATGGTGCTGAAGGAGTTGCGCGAGGGGGAGATGGCAGCGCTCGAACCGCATCTGGATGTGCTTGATTACAACAAAGGCGACATCTTGCTGCACCAGGGCGCGCACGAAGCGGAGCAGGAACAATACTTTATCCTCGACGGCATCCTGAAGCGTGTTGTAAGCAACCAACAAGCACATGAAATGATCCTGCGCCTGGCCATCGAGCGCGACATGGAAACCAGTTATGCGGCCTGGCGCCTGAAGACGCCTACGCCATACAGCATCGTCAGCGTCACCAAGGCGCGCGTGGCCAGGATGCCGATGGGCCAGTGGGTTTCCTTCCTCGACAGTCATAATGATTTGAAGCGACGCTTCGAATATGAAGTCATGCTGCTGATGAGTGAAATCATGGCCCACACCATCACCCTGCACCTGCTCGACGCGCCCGGCCGCGTGCACCGCTTCTTGCGCAAGCATCCCGAACTGTTCGAGCGCATGCCGAAAAAGGAAATGGCGGCCTACCTGAACCTGTCACCGGAAACATTGAGCCGGCTTAAGCATCAGGGCAAGATTTAGTTTGCCATAATAAAATAGGGCCTTGAAGCAGACAGCCCGCCTCATCCATGCAAGCCTTGCCTTAAGTCCGGAAGATTGACAGCGATCAAGGCCGGTCGCCAGGCTTGTTTCATACACTCCTTTTTTTGCCGAGAACAATTCATGCGTGCCATCGAAATTACCCAGCCCGGACCACCCGACGTATTAAAGCTGTGCGAACGCCCGATGCCGGTGCTGAAAGCCGGCGAAGTCTTGATCAAGGTGCATGCCGCCGGCATCAACCGGCCGGACGTGCTCCAGCGCACCGGCAACTATCCGGTGCCGGCCGGCGCATCCGACTTGCCGGGCCTGGAAGTGGCCGGAGAGATCGTCGACGGCGACCTGGCCGGCAGCGGCTTCAGCAAGGGCGACCTGGTGTGCGCCCTGGTGCAGGGCGGCGGCTACGCCGAATATTGCGCGGCGCCCGCGGCCTTGTGCCTGCCGGTGCCGAAAGGCTGGACCGCGCTGCAGGCGGCCTCGCTGCCGGAAACTTTTTATACCGTTTGGAGCAATGTCTTCGACCGCGCCGCACTGGCCGCCGGCGAAACGCTGCTGGTGCAGGGCGGCTCGTCGGGCATCGGCGTGACCGCGATCCAGCTCGCCACGGCGCTGGGCCACCGCGTCTTCGCCACCGCCGGTTCCGATCACAAATGCCGCGCCTGCGAATCGCTGGGCGCGGAACGCGGCATCAACTACCGCAGCGAGGATTTCGCCGACATCGTCAAGCAAGCCACCGGCGGCAAGGGCGTCGACGTCATCCTCGACATGGTGGGCGGCGACTATGTGCCGCGCGAAATCGGTTGCCTGGCCGACGACGGCCGCCTGGTCTTCATCGCCCTGCTGGGCGGCGCCAAGACCAATATCAGCCTGGGACAGATCCTGCTGCGCCGACTGACCGTGACCGGTTCGACGCTGCGCCCGCGCCCGCTGGCGTTCAAGGCCGCCATCGCCGCCCAGTTGAGGGAAAAGGTCTGGCCGCTGTTCGACTCGGGCGCCATCAAGCCGGTCATTTATAAAACCTTCCCGCTGGAACAGGCGGCGCAGGCGCACGCGCTGATGGAAGCCAGTTCGCATATCGGGAAAATCG
>DASYLQ010000507.1:0-11153 GCA_036009485.1 Janthinobacterium sp. | reverse complement strand
CTGCCCAGTTCCAGGATCAGGCCGGTTTCCTCGGCGACCGGGATGAAAACGCCCGGCGACACCATGCCGCGCAGCGGATGTTTCCAGCGCAGCAGCGCCTCGGCCCCGACGATGCGGCCGCTGCGCAAGCTCACCTTGGGCTGGTAGTGCAGCTGCAGTTGCTCGCCGCCCAGCGCCAGGCGCAATTCGCTTTCCAGACGCAAATGCTCCTTGGCGCGCTGGTTCATTTCTTCGCGGTAGAACAGGAAGCCCGGCTCGATGCTTTGCGCCGCCTTGGCCACGGCGACGTCGGCGAAACGCAGCAGCGAGGCCGTGTCCAGCCCGTCTTCGGGGAAGACGCTGATGCCGATATGAGCGCCCACCTGCAGGCTCTGGGTATCGATGACGATGGGCGCTTCCAGGGTGCGCAGCAGCTTTTGCGCGACGATGGCGGCGTGTTCGCGCTTTTCGACGTCCAGCAGGGCGACCACGAATTTGTAGCTTTCGATCCGCGCCAGGATGTCGGCGTCGCGCAGCGCCAGGCGGAACAATCGGCCTATCTCGATCAGCAACTGGTCGCCGGTCTCGTGGCCGAGGGTGTCGCTGATCGAGCCGATGCGGCTGATGTCGATCACCAGCAAGGCGCCATGGTCCTGGCTGCGGCGCGCCGCGGTCAGGGCCTGGTCCACCAGCTGGTTCAGCAGGCAGCGGTTGGGCAAGCCGGTCAAGCCGTCGTAGTTGGCCATGCGCTGCATGCGCGCCTCGGCATCCTTGTGCACGCTGATGTCGGAAAACAACGAAAACGAGTGGCTGACCCGGCCCGCCTCGTCGCGCATGACGCTGATGGTCACCGATTGCGGGAACAGTTCGCCGTTCTTGCGCTTGCCGACGATCTCGCCGCGCCACGCCCCCTCGCCGCGCATGGCGGCGCGCACCTTGGCGCGGAATTCGGCGTCGTGCACGCCCGAGCGCAGCAAGTCCGCGGTCTGGCCTATCGATTCGGCCGGCGTGTAGCCGGTGATGCGGGTGAAGGCGCTGTTGATCGAGACGATGCGCTCGTCGGCGTCGGTGATCAGCACGCCCTGCTCGCTTTCTTCAATGATGCGGGCGTGCAAGGTCATCTTGTCTTGCGGCGACAGCACTTCGCCGGCGGTGGACAGGCGCACCGCCATGCCGGCCGCCGCGCCGCCCTGCTCGAAGAGAGGCGCCAGCAGCAGGCGCACCCAGAACAGCTCGCCCGACTTCTTGCGCCGCCGCACTTCGGTGCTCATGCTGCCCGGATCGAAAAACAATTCGGCGATCTTGCCGTCGTCATCGTCTTCGGCATACAGGAACAGCACATGCCGGCCCAGCGCCTCGTCGCGCGCATAGCCAAACAATTGCTCGGCGCCGCGGTTCCAGCCGGTCAGGTAACCGGACAGGTCGAGTTCGATCACCGGCTCTTCCACCTGGGCCGGCGCCGCGTGCGCCTGGTGCAGCGCTTCTTCCAGCCGGGACAAGGTCTCGGCCAATGCCTCGCCCTGCAGCGTGCGGGCCTGGCGGCTCAGCTCCAGGCAACGGGCCAGCGCCGTCTCAAGCATGGGGCTTGCTTTCCTTGAGCACGCCAAGCATCCACAGGTTGGCGTCGATCATGATGCGGTTGAAAACGTCCGCGTCCAGCTGCAGCGGGACCAGATGGCGGGCGACGCTGTCGAGCCGGCCGCGTTCGGCCGCCGCGATCAGGCTCAGCAGTTGTCCCAGCTCGCCTTCCTGCGACAACAGGGCGGCCAGCACCGCTTCGCCTATCATCAGCGGCTTCAAGACCTCGGCCAGCGGCAGGCCGAACAGGATGCCCAGCAGGGAAAACATGCCGGTCATAAAAGCTTGCTCCTGCGTCAACTTATCCAGGCCCAATTCCCTGGCCAGCGATTCCATCGCCCGCGCCCGCACCGCGACGCGCGCCAGCAGCATGTTCGAGCGCAAGTCGCCCTCGCCGGCGGCAAACAGCATCAGGTTCAGCCAGCGCCGCAATTGCTGGCGGCCGAGGATCAGCAGGGCCTGCGAAAAACTGGTGACGCGGCGGGTCGCGCTCATGCCGAGGGAATTCACCAGGCGCAGCAAATGGTAAGACAGGGTCGGATCGCGCCGCAGCAGCGCTTCGATTTCATGGGTGTCGGCATCGGCCGCCACCAGTTGCACCAGTTGCAGGGCCAGCGCCCGCGACGCGCCATTGTTGCCCGGCGCCTTAGGCGGCGGCGCCAGGCACCAGTCGCCCGCGACCCAGCGGATGGCCGGCGCCAGCGCGTGCTCGAATTGCGTGTCGGCGCGGTGCAAGCTGGCTTGCGCCAAGGGCTGCCAGCCGCCGTCGCGCAGCGCGTCAGCCAGCGGCGCGGCCGCCTCGGCGCGGAAAAAGCAGGGGAAGCGGCCGCCCAGGGCGCTGAAATCGGCCTCGGACACGACCGCCGGCAGCGTCGCGCCGGGAGCCAGGCCCAATCCAGGGTCACAATCGAACAGCAATGCCGCCGGAGCGCCCTGGCGATCGGCTAGCAAGTGAAAGAATACGAGAGGTACGGACATTATCTGGCTTATCTGCACTGATGGCGGCGGACGAAATACGCACTATGGTACTCCGAAATTATTGGTTTTTGTCAACAGAATAGTACGCCATTTTTAGGCCCCGCCGCGCTCCATCGTCGCGCTAAGCCGTGCATTCATAACACAAGAAGATATGTTTATTTGATATGAATCAATATCTCAATTGTTTGCCACGTGTTTCATCAAACGGTCGAACAAGGCGGGCTGACGCAAACGTTCCAACCACCATTCGAGGGCGGCGCCGCGCTCGCCGGCGCGCCAGGCCAGGTAAAAGGTTTCAGCCGGCTTCGGCTCTTCGACTTCCTTTTCCACCAACAATCCCTGGGCGATGGCGCCGCGGGCGCAAGGTTCGGGCAAGAAACCGAATCCCAGGCCGGCCAGCTGGTACTGGAATTTACTCTGCATGTCCGGCACGGCCAGCGTGTCCTGTCCCAGCAGCAGGCCGACGGTGCGCGGCGCGATCCGCCGCGCGCTGTCGGCCACCGCCACGGCGCGGTGATGCTGCAACTGGCTGCGCCCGAGCGGGCTGGCCGCCAGGGCTAGCGGATGGCCGGGGGCGACGGCGAAAACAAAGGGCATGGTGCCAATCGGCTGAGAAACATAACCGCCGCCGGCCGGACCGTCGCCGGCGGCGCCGACCAGCAAGTCGACGCGGCGGTCGAGCAAGGCTTCCCAGGCGCCCGACAAGGATTCCCGGACGATGCGCAGGCGGGTTTGCTGCGCCACCGCGTAAAAATCCGCGGCATCCTGAGCGAAGACCATGCTGGAAAACATCGAGTCCAGCCCCAGCGCCAGTTCGGTTTCCCAGCCGGAAGCGACGCGGCGCACGCGATGCTCCAGGTCTTGCGCCGCCTTCAGCAGGTAGCGCCCTTCTTTCAGTAATTCCCGGCCGGCCTGGGTCAGCATGACGCGCGGCCCGTTGCGCTCGAAGACTTCGACGCCGAGATCGTCTTCCAGCTTGCTGACGGTGTAGGAAATGGTGGACGGAACGCGGTGCAATTCCTTGCCGGCGGCGGAAAAAGAGCCGCGGCGGTCTATGGCATCGACGATTTGCAGGGCTTCCAGGCTGAGTCTGAGCATTCGATTTTTTCGATAGTAGAACGGTAAATTTTCCGTTTTTTGTTTCCGAAGAGGGCGATTATACTGAATGTCACCGGTGCGGCATGACTGGCGCAAGGCAGGCAAGAACCTTCGAAATTATCGCACATCAACCCTGACAGAATGGAGTAAACCATGTTGCAAATTCGTAGAAGTGAAGAACGCGGCGTCGCCAACCACGGCTGGTTGCACTCGAACCATACGTTTTCGTTTGGCCATTATCACGATCCCGAACATACCGGTTTCGGCCCGCTGCTGGTGATTAACGAAGACCGCGTCACGCCGGCCCAAGGTTTCGGCACCCATGGCCACCGCGACATGGAAATCATTTCCTACGTGCTGGAGGGGGCGCTGGAACACAAGGACAGCATGGGCACGGGCTCGGTCTTGCATTACGGCGATGTCCAGCGCATGAGCGCCGGCACGGGCGTGCGCCACAGTGAGTTCAACCACTCGCGCACCGAAGGCTTGCATTTCCTGCAAATCTGGATACAGCCGAACGTGACCGGGATCGCCCCCAGCTATGAAGAAAAGCGCTTCGAGCCCTCGGCCAAGTTGAACAGGCTGCGCCTGATCGCTTCCGGCGACGGCCGCGACGGTTCGGTGCTGATCCACCAGGATGCGGCGATCTACGCCAGCATCGTCGAGGAAGGGCATCGCCTCGAACATGCCCTGGAAGAAGGCCGCAGCGCCTATATACACCTGATCCGCGGCAGCCTGGTGGTCAACGGCACGCCGCTGAAAGGCGGCGATGCGCTGAAGCTGAGCAATGAAAGCAAGGTGACTTTCGAACAAGGCGAAGACGCCGAAGTGCTGTTGTTCGACCTGCCCTACTGAACCGCGTAAAAGCCGCAGGCGGGCACATGAGAAGGGGATTTCCGTTACACTGGGTACTTAGCATTTTTCCGCCAGCCAGTCCTTGCAAAATAGCAAGGCGCCTCAATATGGCCCTTGAATTGGTTTCCGCGCAGTTTGGTATCATGCGAAGGCGCGCCGGACCCTGATTCGTTCAGGCCGGCGCGCCTTTTTATTTTTATATTATTTTTATGAGCACAGCCATGCAGACCGTCGCAGACATCCCGGTTCAGGAAGAACTGACATACACGACCTCTTGCGCACTGCCGACGCCGTGGGCCCAGTTCACCCTGCATGCATTCGTCGAACCCGCCACCGGCAAGGAACACCTGGCCATGGTGCTGGGCGACATCGGCGACGGCCAAGCGGTGCTGGCGCGCGTGCATTCCGAATGCCTGACCGGCGATGTGCTGTTTTCCCAGCGCTGCGATTGCGGCGCCCAGCTCGAGGGCGCGCTGAAGAAAATCGCCGCCGAAGGCCGCGGCATCTTGCTCTACCTGCGCCAGGAAGGCCGAGGCATCGGCCTGGTCAACAAGATCCGCGCCTATCGCCTGCAGGAAGCCGGCGCCGACACGGTGCAGGCCAACCTGCAGCTCGGATTCAAGGCCGACGCCCGCAATTACGCGCTGTGCCAGCCGATGTTCGGCCAGTTCGGCATCAAGAGCCTGCGCTTGATGACCAACAATCCGCGTAAGATCGAGGCGATGGAAAAACTCGGCATCGAAGTGACTGAACGGGTGCCGCTGCTGGTCGACCGCAACGCCTTCAACCAGCACTACCTGAACACCAAGGCCAGCAAGATGGGCCACATGATGACGCCGCCGGCCCCGGCCGCGCCCGAGGACGGCGAACTGTAGGCGCGGCCGCGCCATTCGATGAATATGCAAAAAGGGATGCATGAAGTTATCTAAGTTCGCAGTCTTGTCCGGCTGGCTGCTGTATGCCGCCAGCATCGCCGCCGGCGCGGCCCAGCCGCGCAGCGCGCCCGCCGCCGCCGCAGTCGCCGCCCCTGCCGCGCCGGCAGCCCAGGCCGGGACCGAAGCGGCGCCGCTGCCGGCGCCGTCCACCGCCGCGCAAAAACTGTATTCCTCCGCCAAGAACGACATCCTGCAAGTGCGCACCCTGCTGCGCAGCGGCCGCACCCAATCCTCGGTCGGCTCCGGCTTCCTGATCGGCACCAGCGACCTGGTCATCACGAACTACCATGTGGTGTCCGAATTCGCCCTCGATCCCGACACCTATGTCGGCGAATGGGTAGACACCGGCGGCCGCCGCGGCGACCTGGAATTGCTGGCCATCGACGTGCTGCACGACCTTGCCGTGGTGCGCGTGAACCGCAGCGGCACCGGCTTTTTCAAGATGCCGGAGCGCCTCGCCACGCTGACCCAGGGCCAGTACCTGTACTCGCTGGGCAATCCGCTGGATCTGGGCTTCGCCATTTCCGAAGGCGCGTACAACGGCGTCATCACGCGCAGCTTTTATGAGCAGCTGATGTTCACCGGCCCGATCAACGCCGGCATGAGCGGCGGCCCCAGCGTCACGGTGGATGGCGAAATCGCCGGCATCAATGTCTCGAAACGCCTGGACGGCGAGCTGGTGAGCTTCCTGGTGCCGGCGCGCTACGCCCAGGAATTGCTGAAAAAAGTCGCGCACCAGGACAAGCCGCCCAAGGATTTCAAGCTGGTGGTGGCGGAACAATTACTGCAACATCAAAGCATGATGGTCGACCGCCTGCTGGACAGTCCGCTGACCTTGAAAAGCATGGGGCCGTATCTGGTGCCGGTGCGCGACTCGGACCAGATGCGCTGCTGGGGCAGCTCCAGCGACAAGGCCGACGCCCAGTTCAGCGTCGACAACGCCAGTTGTGCGATGGAATCGGCGGTCTTCATTTCCGAGACTTTGCAGACCGGCCAGATCTCGATCCAGCACCAGTTCATCCGCAGCAACAAGCTGAACGCGGCCCGCTTCGCCGAACTGGCCGGCGCGACGTTCAAGGATGTCCATTTCGGCAGCAACAAGGATAGCCGCCTGACCGGCCCTGCTTGCACCGAGCAATTCGTCAAGAACAAGACGCTGCCGCTGCGCGCCGTGCTGTGCGTGCGCGCCTACCGCAAGTTCGCCGGCCTGTACAACTTTGCGCTGCTGACGGCCAGCACCGACGACGGCATGATGAGCCTGCAAAGCCGGCTCGACGCCCGCGGCGTCTCCTACGACAACGGCATGCGCCTGTCGCGCATCTTCATGGAATCGCTGGCGCGCGGGAGCAAGAAATGAAGGCGCCGTACTATATCGAAACCCTGGCGCCCGGTGGCGAACTGCTCAGCCGCCGCCAGGTTCCGGCGCTGCCGATCCGCCTCGGACGCGGCTACGACAACGACCTGATACTCGACGACGCCTATGTCGGCGCCCGGCACGCGGTGGTCGAAGCCTATGGCGAAGGCCACCTGATGCTGCGCGACCTGGGCAGCCCGAACGGCAGCGTCCACCAGGGCAAGCGCCACAGCAGCATCATCCTCGGCGGCGACACGGTGGTGCGGCTCGGCCACACCAATCTGCGCGTGCGCGGCGCCGACCATGCCGTGCCGCCGGCGCTGGCCGACACCACCAACCATGGATGGGAAGGCGCCAAGCCGGCGCTGATCGGCCTGGGCCTGGTGATCGCGCTGGCCATCATCAGCAACTGGCTCAGCGACAGCCAGGCGTTCGAGCTGAATAACTACCTGCTGGTGATCGCCTCCTTCCTCGGCGGCGCGCTGGTGTGGGGCGCCGCCTGGGCCGTCGGCAACCGCCTGTTCGGCGGCCAGGCCCGTTTCGGCCGCCACCTGTTCATCCTCGGCTGCGGCCTGGCGGCGATGGAGTTGTGGGAAGTGTTCAGCAATGTCGCCGCCTTTGCCTGGTCGCTGGAATGGCTGACCCGCTACGGCAACCACGCGCTGATTGCGATCGCCTGCTGCATGATTTTCTTCCATCTGTCGACGGTCAAGCCGCACCATCCGCGCCGCTTCGCCGTCGGCAGCCTGGTCTTGCTCTTGCTCGGTTCCGGCCTGATGCTGATCAGCAACCTGCAACTGTACGGCCGCCCCAGTGGCGAAGAACTGTATATGTCGGTGCTGCTGCCGCCGTCGCTGCGCCAGAGCCGCGACCACACGGTGGATGAATTCGTTGCCGGCGCGGCCAAGCTGAAGAGCGGTCTCGACGTCCAGCGCAGCAATCCGGTCGAGGATAGCGACGACAGCGAGGACGATGACGACGATGGCGGCGGCGGCGGCGACGACCAGTAAGCGCCGCCATGGATGGCAAAGCCGGGCTGGTCCCGGCTTTTTTTTCGCCTGCAGGCAGGCGCGCGCACAGCCCGGAACGCCGCCACGTCAAGCAGGCGCCGGACGATGTGAGCGATTTCGCGAATTTGAATCACGGCCACCTCTTTCGATTGGTTTTTTGATATACAGTAGCGATGCGTTGCATGGCAAATGCAAGCGAGCCGAGTCCGCTTAAAGGGGAGATAAATATGGTGGATCTGAATGAGCTGCGGTATTTGGCCTTGTCCTTTCCCGACACCAGCGAGGAAGAGCATCAGGACAGGCCGTCATTCCGTGTCAGCGGCAAGATTTTCGCGACCTTGCCCGACGATGAACACGTCAACGTGATGCTCGATCCGGAGGCGGCCCACATCGCCACGACGATCACGCCGGAAGGCTGCGAAAAACTGCTGGCCGGCGAACGCGTGGCGGGCATCCGCGTCAAGCTGGCGGTGGCCGAACTGGACATGCTGGCCGCCGTGCTGACGGCCGCCTGGCGCCGCAAGGCGCCCGGCGACCTGGCCAAGTCGCTCGGCCCCGCGTAATATTCCCACTTCAACTCAAACCGTTTTGATCGATGAGCGCGGCGCGGTCAGATCCTGCCGCGCCTGAACTCGGCCAGGAAGCGCCTGGTCTCCGCCTCCGTCATGACGACATCGGGATCGCCGTGATAGGCATACAGGAAAGGCGTGCCGCCGAGGCGGTCGGTGAGTTTCGCCAACAGCAGGAACTTCGTCCCGAGCGGATACAGGCTGGTGTCGCTCAGGCGCCGCGAGCACAGCACGGACAGGGACGGCGCATAGGCTTGCCCCGGAACGGGACGGATGTGCACGGTCTTGCCGACCAGGCAGGATTGCACGGCGACCTGCCGGTATGCATAGGTATCGCGGACCATCGGATTCTTCCTAGTTCGCGATGATCAGCGCCACCGCCTCTGCCGCGATGCCCTCTTCGCGGCCCAGGTAACCGAGCTTTTCATTGGTCTTGGCCTTGATGTTGACCTGGCCAGCCGCCAGGCCCAGATCGGCCGCGACGTTGGCGACCATGGCCGCGATATGCGGCGCCATCTTCGGCCGCTGGGCGATGATGGTGGCGTCGATATTGCCGATGCTGTAGCCGGCGGCGGCCACGCGCTGGCCGGCTTCGCGCAGCAGCGTGCGCGAATCGGCGCCCTTGAACTGCGCATCGGTATCGGGAAAATGCCTGCCGATGTCGCCCAGCGCCGCGGCGCCGAACAAGGCGTCGATGATCGCGTGCAGCAGCACGTCGGCGTCGGAATGTCCGAGCAGGCCGGTATGGTGCGGGATAGTCACGCCGCCGATGATCAAGTCGCGGCCGCCGACGAGTGCGTGGCAATCGTAGCCCTGGCCGATGCGGAAGGGGAGCTTGGGAGTCTGGGTCATGGTGTCGACAATCGGGTTGCTGGTTGAGAATGGCTGATGGAGGTGGCTGGATTCGGGCTGGCTTATTCGCCGCCGGCCAGGTACATCTCGGCGATGCGGATGTCGGCCGGCAGCGTCACCTTCAAGTTGCGCGGATGGCCTTCGACCAGTTTCGGCGACAGTCCCAGCGCTTCGACCGCGCTGGCGTCGTCGGTGATCGCGCCGGCGCCGGGCGCCATGGCGGCCGATTCCAGGGCCATCTTCAGCAGCTTGTAGCGGAACATCTGCGGCGTCTGCGCCAGCCAGAGCCCGTCGCGCGCCAGCGTGGCCATGCCGCCGCCGTCCGCCGTGGCGCGCTTGACGGTGTCGACCACCGGCAGCGCCAGCAAGCCGCCGACGGCGTCCGCGCCGACCGACTCCACCAGCCTGGCGATCAGGCCCGGCGTCAGCCCCGGGCGCGCGGCGTCGTGCACCAGTACCCAGTCGTCCTCGCCGACCGTGCCGGCCAGCGCGCGCAAGGCGTTCAAGATGGTGTCCATGCGCGTGGCGCCGCCGCAGCGCAGCACCGTCGCGCCGGCATCGGCCGCGACCACGGCGCCGATCTGGCCGTCGTCGGGACTGACCGCGACATAGCTATGGCTGATCAAAGCGCTGGACAGGAAGGCGTCCAGGGCATGGCGCAGCATCGGCTTGCCGGCCACGGCCAGGTATTGTTTGGGGGCGCCGGCCGCCATGCGCGCGCCGACGCCGGCGGCCGGGATCAGGGCGAAATAACGCGGCGCCGCCGGATGGGTATGCGAACTCAATGACTCTCCTGTGGGTGGATGGCTGATGGGGCTGGCGCTCAGCGTTTCGGCTGGCGCGAAGCCCTGAGTATATTCTGGATCTCGCCATTGCAGGCCTTGCCCAGGCGGGCATATTCCTGCGGCGAGTCGATGGCCGCCTGCTGCACCTCGACCTTGCTCATCTCGGCCTTGATATACGGCAGCCAGCCGTTGTCGATCTCGTTCGCCAGCGCCGCGTTGGCCGTGCCTTCCGGCGCATACAGCGGCTTGTCGCCGAAGCGCTTGTCGAGCGCCGTACGCACCACCAGCTCGACTTTCGGCAAGCTGTCCATATACGTCTTCATGTGACGCTGCTCGTGCGCCAGGATCTCGTCGTAGGCGCAAGTGCCCTTGCGGAATTCGCTGCCGATATAGATGACGATGGGCGCGTAATACATCTTCACCGAGATTTGCGGCGCCACGCATTCGTAGCCGCTGACCGGATCCCGCAGCATCGGCCCATTCAGGCCGATCGCGACGCGCGACTCGGTCTTGGTCAATCCCAGCACGAAGGTGTTCGGCCGTCCCGACGGTTTCATCGCGCTCAGCGAACGGTAGCCCAGGTGGTTGTCGACGCTGAAGCCGTTCTGCTGCGCCGTCAGCACCGAGACGGTCTTGCTGATGTCGTCTTCGCAGCGGACCTGGAACGGTGTGCGCGCCGCCGCGCATGCGGGGGAAACGGCGACGCAGGCCGTCAGGCCGACGGCCGGCAGCAAAATACGCCAGGCGTTCATGATCGCCGCAGCGCCTCAGCCCGCGGTCCAGGCTCCGCAAGCCAGCTTTTCCAGCCAGAAGGCGCCGATGATGGTCTTGACGTCGGTGATCTGGCCACCCTTCACCCAATCGAGGATCTGCGGCACCGTGGCCGTGAAGGTTTCGAGGAATTCGCCGTCGTCCAGCTGGCGCTCGCCCGCCACCAGGCCGCGCGCGACATACAGGTCGAGGTGTTCGTCGGAATAGGCGATGGCGTTGTGGATGGTGCAGGCGAATTGCCAGTCGCTGGCGGTGTAACCGGTTTCTTCCAGCAGCTCGCGCCTGGCGCAGGCCAGCGGATCTTCGCCCGGATCGATTTTACCGGCCGGAAATTCGATGAAGACGCGCCCGAGCGGATAGCGGAACTGGCGCTCCAGCAGCACCGTGCC
>DASYLQ010000506.1:0-5796 GCA_036009485.1 Janthinobacterium sp. | reverse complement strand
GTTTTCCGTGATGGCCGGCGCGCTGGCGGTGGAAGACCGCATGGATTTGCGCTTCACCCTGGTGGCGGCGCCGCGCCAGGGCGAGGCAGCGATCGAAGCGAGCGGCCCGAACGGCCCGAACAGCCCCGTTTCTAGCGCGCGATGATCAGGCGCAGGCCGAGGCCGACGAAGATGGTGCCGGCGGCCCGGTCCAGCCACAGGCCGGCGCGCGGATTAACGTTGATCCATTTGCCGACCGCGCCGGAAAAATAGCCCAGCAAGCCAAACAGCAGGCAAGCCTGCAGCGTAAAGACCAGGCCCAGTTGCGCCGTCTGCCAACCCGCGTGGCCATGCGCGGCGACGACGAATTGCGGCAGGAACGACAGGAAAAACAGCACCACCTTCGGGTTGATGCTGTTGGCGAAGAGTCCCTTGACAAAGAGCCTTCCCAGCGATTCGTCCGGGCGCACCGCGCTATCCACCCTGGCGCCGCCGCGGCTGCGCAGCGCCGAGATACCCAGCCACACCAGATACAGGCCCCCGCACACCTTGAGGGCTGAAAACGCGAGGGGCGAAGCGGCGATCAGCGCGCCGACGCCCAGCGTGGCCAGGAGGGTATGGCTGAGACAACCCAGCGCGCAGCCGAGGCCGAAGGCCATGCCCTGCCGGCGTCCGCGCGACATGCCCACGCCCAGCACCATCAGATTGTCCGGGCCGGGCGACGCCGTGATCAGCGTCGCAGCGGCGAGAAAGCCAAAAAATTGTTGCGGAGTGATCAACATGGGCGCCCGTTCGTAAAGGATGAAAAGCGCATGATACCTGTGGCGGCGGGCATGCGGCTATCCTTGGAAAATTTTTCCGTGCTCCCACTTTTTCCTGGATGTGCTACCGTTATTTCCTACATAAACCAGTCATACATCGCATAGGAATGCCATGAACGCCATCCAATTCCCCCGCCTCGATACGAGGACAGCCGATATTGTGGAAGCCGGGATCCGCTTGCATGCCAAGCATGGCGCGGCCAATGCCTGGGCCTACATGGCGACCTCGGGCGTACCCATCTCGGTGATCAAGCGGGTGCTGTCCTCGCCCGGGCTGCGGCGCCGCTCCAGCTATCATCGGTGTAGGATCGGTAACGTCGACAGCCCACGCGAATACTGAATAAATGATCACTACCGATTACGTTTCCACTTTTTCCGGCAACCGTTTTTATCCGCTCGAACCCCGCATCGACCGGGTCGCGATCGAGGATATCGCGCATGGCCTGGCATACCAGTGCCGCTTCAACGGCCAGACGCATGCGTTTTATTCCGTCGCCCAGCATAGCCTGATCGTCGCCGGCCTGGTGGCGCCGCCCTTGGGCCTGGCGGCGCTGCTGCATGACGCCGCCGAAGCCTACCTTGGCGACATGGTGAAACCGCTGAAAGTGCTGCTGCCCGAATTCGCCGCGCTGGAAGACCGCGTCACCGCCATCATCGCCGCCACCTTCGGGCTGGACTTTTCCGATTACGCACCGATCAAGCATGCCGACCTGATTGCGCTGGCGACTGAAAAACGCGACTTGATGCCGCACTCGTCCGAAAGCTGGAGCTATCTCGACGGTATTCCGCCTCTGCCCGACAGCATCGTTCCGCTCAGCCCCGGGGAGGCCAAAAGCGCTTTCCTCGGCGCTTTCCAGCGCATGACGGCGTTGCGCTCGCGATGATCTGCTCGCCCGGCGCCGGCCGCGGCGCTGCCGCTTATTTCAGCGTTGATTGAAAGGTGTGCAGATAAGCCAGCAGATCGGCGATCTGCTGGTCGTCGCTGATTCCCCAGAAACGCATTTTGGTGCCGGGAACGACATCGCCTGGCGCTTTCAAAAACGCGCTCAAGGTCTTTTCCGTCCAGACAATGTGCGCGTTTTTCATCGCGACGGAATAGTTGTAGTCCTTGGTCGCCGCTGCCGGCCGGCCGAATATCCCGGTCAGTTGCGGCGCGAAACCGCCGCGCGCGGATGGCCCCACCTCATGGCAGGAAGCACACTTGGCAAAGGCGATCTTGCCGGCCGCGGCATCGCCGGCAGCCAGGGCCGACGAGGCGTGGAAGACCAGCAACACGGTCAATAAAGCTAATTTATGCATATTCAATCCGAAAAACGTGAGAAATGCCGGAGCAAGGGCGCCATGCCGTCGCCAAGCCAGGCAGGCAGGACGGCAGGACGGCAGTTTGCACCCCAATCGGCCTGTCGTCATCTTCACCTTTACCCGCGGCCTTAGCCTATCCCAATCCCGGTAGCGCGGCATCCTCGCCCGATTTCTCACAAAGCTATCCTAAGCCTGCGTTTTTGAACAGCTTTTTTAGATATCCACAGCAACTGTGGATAAAGTTGTTGATAAAGTCCTCTTGACAGCCCGCAACGCCAGTGTTGATGCGGGTTCCAATAAAATGCCTGTTCCAAAGGCAATTTTTTTCCACCATAAAATCAAGCACTTACAAAGTCAAGAAAGACAGCCGCAATTTATTTTTCTCTATTTCGTATAATTATTTTTTGTGTATAACTTGCCCCCCGGGGTCTCATTGGCGAACCCTTTGACAAAACTTCCTGGCTGGCATAGTGTCGTCATTGGGCGCAATGGATAGCTTGCGCCTTCATGTTGAATTGCGGGAGCGGGTATGAACGCAAAAACAGTCAGCGACGACAGCGATCTCGAATGGCGCCTGGAAGAAGACGCCCCGGCAAGCGAAACGGCCGGCGTGCCGCCGTGGCACGTGCTGATCGTCGATGACGATGTCGACGTACATGTCGTCACCAAGTTCGCCCTCAGCAATGCCAGTTTCAAGGGACGCCGCCTCAGCTTCCTGCATGCATATAACGGTGCGGAAGCCTTGACGCTGCTGCGCGAAACGCCGGATATCGCCTTGGTGCTGCTCGACGTCATCATGGAAACCCACGAAGCCGGCCTGCGCGTGACGCGGCAAATCCGCGATGAACTCGGCAACAAGCTGGTCCGCATCGTGCTGCGCACCGGCCAGCCAGGACAGGCGCTGGAGCACAGCATCATCGTCGATTACGACATCAATGATTTCTGGTGCAAGACCGACCTGACCACGCGGAAATTATTTACTACCGTCATAGCCTCCTTGCGCGCCTACGCCGACTTGCTGGCTGCGGAGCGGCAAATCCAGGCCCTCAAGGATGCATTGGAAGAATCCCGGCAGCGGCTGATGGCGAAAGACGACTTGCCTTGACAGGTTCCGCTGCTTGCGCAAGCCCAGGCCTACGCCTCATCCAAACCACTGGATGCACAAACAGTAATAAAAGCGCCCATTCTCCGGCCGTTTCAGTCGAAAAGGCCGCCTGCACCCGCCCAGGAAAAATATTCCGCCGCTAAGTGGCGGATTGTTAAGACTTTTTTCAGATATCCACATTGGCTGTGGACATCTTTGTGGATAAGACTCTCTTGACACCTTGCAGAGCGAGTATTGATGCGGGTTTCAATAAACTGCCCATTCAAACGGCAAAAATAAAAGTGAATAAAATCAATGACTTAAAAAATCACACATTACCACCATTAATTATTTAGGAAAGTTTCTTTTATGAATCTTTTGTGCATAAGTACTCGTGTCCGGCAAGCGCAAGGATTGCCGGGCGATTCAGCCACAAGGGAAGTTTGGTGGACACAAGCGGACACCGGCCGCAGGCCGGCAGATGCGGGGTCAGTGCGTTTTCCGGCGCAGCTCAGGTCTCAGCAAGACGCGTTCAATGACTTCGGCATTGATGTTATGCGACTTCAGGTACTCGATCGCGCACACGGTATTGAAACTCGATTGCACGGAGATGCCCTTATTGACGATGTGGTGGCCTCTTTCATCGACACGTTGCTGGTACAACTCCGTGTCCGGTTCGGGGGGGCCGTAGGCCTGCAGGGTTGGCGCGTTCATCATTATCCTTTACATGAGGGGGAAACTACTGCGCGGCTCGCTACGGTTTTTCGAGGTCCCATGATTGATCGGATCATGGGCTGATCAAGGTGAAGCGGACAGCTCACAACAAGGAGTATCGGCGAATACTCGGCAAAGTCAATGTCAGCTTTCTATCGCCCAGCCATTTAAATTTTTTGCCAAAACGCACATGGGCGCACGCTTTGCGCTAAATCAGGCAAATAATTTGACGCAAGTCTAAAATGATAACGTTGCCTGCCTTTTTGCGGCCGGCCACCAGCCAGCGAGGACCATATGAGCACACCGGCCAATACTCCACTCAATCCGGGCGACGACGCCGCCCCCGGCACCCCCGGCACCGGCGAAGACGTGTGCGGCAACTGCCAGGGACGCGGCTTGATGGCGGACGGGCAGACCTGCCCCGTCTGCGGCGGCAGCGGCAAGGTCATCGAAGGCATAGGCGGCGGCTGAATTGCTCATAGACAAGACAATGCCGGCACGGCGATAATCGGGGGATGGAGACTATCATAACGCCCGAGCGGCCCCGCCCCGCATCCCTGACCGATCTGTTCCTATCCTTTACCTGGCTGGCCTTGCAAGGCTTTGGCGGCGTGCTGGCCATCGTGCAGCATGAATTGGTCGAACGCAAACGCTGGATGACCCAGGATGAATTCCTGGAAGACTGGGCGGTGGCGCAGATCATGCCGGGGCCGAATGTGGCGAACCTGTCGCTGATGGTGGGCGGGCGCTATTTCGGTTTGCCGGGCGCCCTGGCCGCGCTGGGCGGCATGCTGGCCTTTCCCCTCGTGCTGCTGTTATTGCTGGCCCTGGTCTACGCACATTTTTCAACTCATCCCGCCCTGGCAGGCGCCTTGCGCGGCATGGCCGCCGTTTCCGCCGGACTGATCGCCGCCAGCGGCTTGAAGCTCGCCGCCACCTTGAAGCGCCATCCGCTGCCCCTTCCCTGGACGGCCGGCATTTGCCTGGCAGGCATCGTGCTGGTCGCCTTCATGCAAGTGCCGCTACTGTATGTGCTGGCGGGATTGGGCGGCCTCGGCTGGCTGCTGACTTACCGGAAGCTGGGCCAATGACGGGACAACTGCACCTGGTATTAAGCTGGACGGACTGGTTGCATTTGTTCGGGCAATATATGTTGCTGTCGCTGATGTCGGTCGGCGGCGCCATTTCAACCACGGCGGAAATGCACCGTTTCCTCGTCGAGCAACACCATTGGCTGACGCAGACGCAGTTCAATGAATCGATCGCGATCGCCCAGGCGGCGCCGGGGCCGAACGTCCTTTTCGTCGCGCTGATGGGATGGAATGTCGGCCTCAACGCCGGCAGCCTGACGGCGGCCTTTGGCGGCGTCGCGGTGACGATGATCGGCATCATGCTGCCAAGCACCACGCTGACCTATATGGCGGCGCAATGGGGTCATCGCAACCGGGAATTGCACAGCGTGCGCGCCTTCAAGCAGGGCATGGCGCCGGTCGTCATCGCGCTGTTGATTTCAACCAGCATCATCTTGGGCGGCCTGAACCACAATCCCGGCACCGACTGGCCGCTCTGGGCCTTGACCGTGTTGAGCGGCCTGCTCATCTGGCGCACCAGGATCCATTTATTGTGGCTGCTGGCAATCGGCGCCGTGCTGGGCTGGTATCAATTCATTTAGAGCCTGTTCCAGTAGGGAGGCGGCAGCGGATGGCGATGCCCGGTGAGCGCGGACAAGGCGGGAGGAGGACACATGGCGGGCCATGCTACGACGAGCAACGCCGTCCCCGCTCGCCAAGCGCGCAAGCAGCGACGCATTACCTAATGGAATAGGCTCTTAGTATCAATTCATTTCACTCGCTTCAGGCCCGGGTTTGCTGGCTTCCATAAACAGCGAAGTCGGGT
>DASYLQ010000505.1:0-3178 GCA_036009485.1 Janthinobacterium sp. | reverse complement strand
GCGGCCTCAAGAGGTGTCGGGCGAGCGCTGCCCTACCCATACGGGAACAAGGTCAGGCGGGTTGGACGGTTGAAGTGACGGGTGGGTGGTCGATTCTCGGCTGGCGGATGTGACCGGGTCAGGACGAGTTGAGGATTTTTGCAGCGACCGGCACGTATAGACGTTCGGTGAGCGTTTGTAGCAAATGTTTGACCGGGCAGGCACTGGGCAGATGCAGGACGATCCTGTTTTTGCACTGCCGAACCTGGACGGCGATCTTGAACAGCTTGGCGATGACCGTCGATGGTTGCGCTTGCGACAGCGCGGTATGCTGCAAGGCTTGGGTGCGCAGTTGCTGGTGCAGGACGTAGGCGGCGGCATGCAGCAGAAAACGCAGGCAATTGGCCAGGAAGCTGGTGCAGGAAGTGCGGTCGGACGCCAGGTCGCCCTTGAGATGTTTGATGAAATTTTCCGCCTGTCCCCGAGCACAGTAGATTTCTTCGTACAGCGTGCCGGCATCGAGTCCGATCAGCGAGGTGACGACGAAGCGCGGGTTCTCGCCCAAGGCGATCACTTCCGCCTTCAACAGCACGCGCCAAGCCTTCGGCCATGAGCCGGCGCTGTAGGTAAACTCGTGAAACAGGCGCACCGCGTCCGGCACCACGTCTTGCATTTGGACCAATGCCCACAGCGCGCAGGCACGCTGCCTGGTGGGCTCGGCCAGCGCCTGCAGCTTGACGTTGCTGGAGAAGTCGAAGATGAAGTCGACGTTCGGCATTGCGTCGATCAAGCCCATCAATTCAGGTCCGCTGAAGTGGCCGTCGCCGCGCACCAGGATGTGGGTGTCGGGAAAGTGGCGGCGAATGCGCTTGAGCACGCGGCCCATGATCATCGCGTTCTCGGCGCCGTGCGGCCGTTTGCCGGGGCGCAGTACGGCCGCGACCAAGGCGCCCGACTGGCCGTCGAAAATCATCAGCGGCAGGGTGCAGGTGGAACCGTAGCGGTGGTTGTAAAACGCCAGCGGTTGCTGGCCGTAGAGCGCATCCCCGGAGTGGTCCAGGTCGAGCATCAAGCTCTTGGGCGGGCAGGCAAAGCCGGCGGCGAATTGCTCGACCAGCGCTTCGCTGAAGCGGTGGAGGTCCTTGCTGCCGGCTGCATGGTCGAAGCGCGGCATGGTCGCCGCCGACGCCAGGGCGGCATCGTCATCGAACGGCAGACGCGCCGCGCCGAGCTTGAACATCGGATCATGGCGCAGACTGTCCGAATCGTTGCCGTCTAGCCGCAAGCGATCTGGTAAATGCGCTGCGTGAGCAGAGTGCGGTAGGAATGGCTGATGTCACTCGCGTGGCGGCGATCGGTCAAGGCCGCCGTGAGCCGTTCGGCCAAACCGATCTGGCGATCGACGCCGCGCAGCAACACAGGGCCAAGGTCGGACGACAAGCCGCCGCCGTTGAAATCGGCGCGCACTGTGTGGGAGGAATGGATGCAAAACGCAGTTGTTCTGAAGTAGAATTCATGCCGGGCAAGGTGTTGTTTGACTTGATGACTGTGTTTCTCGATAACTCACATTTATCAAGCACTTACGACATTCTTGCCCTTTTTTATGCAAAATTCAGCCTAGACATGTGATATACGTCAACAAGCGCCCGCAAAGCGCCAACAAAAAACCAACCTTCAAAGGAGCACCTTTCATGCGCGTCTTGCCTGCCACTTTCGCCCTCGCCCTCGCCTTTGCCGGCGGCGTCATCGTCTCTCCCCTGCTGCAGCACGCGCTGCCGGACGCCCACGCGGAAACGCCGGGCCTGACGGCGGAAGTCTACGACCTGAGCGGCATGCAGGGCGCCGACCTGCCCGCGACCTCGAATCCCGAGATGCGCTCGAAACCGCTGGTCGTGACCGACAATGCCACCGTCGCCCTGCAAGTCGGCAACGCACCCGAGCACTATCACGCCAAAACGGCCGAGATCCAGTACATCATCGAAGGCACGGGCCAGATGTGGCTGGGCAAGGAGCGGCGCGACATCAAGCCGGGCAGCCTGATCGTCATCCCGCCGGGCACGCCGCACGCAGGCACCATCGTCACCAGCAGCATGCCGATCAAGGCTATCGCGATCAAGATCCCGCCTCAGGGCAGCAGCGACTACGTGCTGGTCAAATAAAGCAACTCAAATAAAGCAACTCAAACAGGCGCCGGTCGACCAGCCCGCGCGTCCTGCTTTCAAGCAGCACTATTGAAAAGTCATTTTTTTCTTCCCTGTTGTAATATCCTTGTTGCGCCCGAAGCGGGCGCAAGGCGCCCGACACGACGTTTTTTAACGCTCTGGACTTCGCAACATGGACAATCAAAATACCGAAACCTCCCGCTTCATTTCTTCCGGCGTGCCGGGCATGGACGACATCCTGGCCGGCGGCCTGACCATCGAGCGGCTGTACCTGGTGGAAGGCGAGCCGGGCACCGGCAAGACCACCTTCGCCCTGCAATTCCTTAACGAAGGCGTGCGCCAGGGCGAGTCCGTGGTCTACATCACGCTGGCCGAAACGACGGTCGAACTGCGCGCCGTGGCGGCCTCGCACGGCTGGGACATGGCCGGCATCCACATCGAAGAGATCATCCCCAACGAGAACATCCTCAAGCCCGACCAGCAGTACACGATTTTCCATCCATCCGAAATCGAGCTCGGCTCGACCACCCAGCGCATCCTCGCCGCCATCGAAAAGCACCAGCCCTCGCGCGTCGTGCTGGACTCGCTGTCGGAATTGCAACTGCTGTCGGAAAGCACGCTACGCTACCGCCGCCAGGTGCTGGCGCTGAAGCAGTACATGGCCAGCCGCCGTTGCACCACCCTCTTCCTGGACGACCGCACCGGGCATGCCTGCGACCGGCAGGTGCGCAGCGTGGCGCACGGCGTGATCACGCTGGAATTGCTGGACCAGGCTTACGGCAGCGAGCGACGCCGGGTGCGCGTCGTCAAATACCGCGGCATCGCGTTCCACGGCGGCGCCCACGACTACAAGATCATGAAGGGCGGCCTGGTGATGTATCCGCGCCTGGTCGCCGCCGACTCGCGCGTGCCGGGCCAGCGCAAGCAGCTGTCCAGCGGCTTGCCCGGGCTCGACGAACTGATCGGCGGCGGCCTGGAAGATGGCATGAGCACCCTGATCTCCGGCCCACCCGGCACCGGCAAGTCGACGCTGGCGG
>DASYLQ010000504.1:0-5389 GCA_036009485.1 Janthinobacterium sp. | reverse complement strand
GATCGACGTCAACGGCAAGACCACGCTGGAGATGATGGATATGTCGTCGCGCCTGTCCGCGCTACGGCCGCTGGGAAGTTATGAGATGGCCATGGACTGGCACGGACAGGAGGCGCAGCTGACGCTGCGCAGCATCAAGGGACCGCTGCTGCTGGACGGCACGGGCGGGCTGGCGAACGGGCGTTTCCGTTTTTCCGGCCAGGCCCAGGCAGCGGACGGATACGAAACGACGTTGGCGAGTTTATTGAATCTGCTGGGCCAGCGCCGCATGAGTAATGGCAAAAACATCATCGCTTTAGAGTTCAGATAATGAAAAAACAGTCATACACAGTCCAAGCAGGCTTCCCCGCCTTGCGCGCGATCGGCGCCGCCGTCCTGTTGTGCTGCGCCGCCGGCGCCGCGATGGCCGTTCCCGCCGCCCAGGCTCAGGCTCAGGGCGCGGCGGCCGGCGACGAGGCGGCGTTGAACTTCGTCGGCGCCGACATCGAGGCGGTCATCAAGGCGGTCGGCCACTACACCAACATCACCTTCGTCATCGACCCGCGCGTCAAGGGCACGCTGACGCTGGTGTCGGAAAAGTCGATCAGCAAGAGCCAGGCCTTCAGCCTGCTGACCTCGGCCCTGCGCCTGCAAGGCTATGCGGTGGTCAGCGGCGACGGCTACGCCAAGGTGGTGCCGGAAGCGGACGCCAAGCTGCAATCGAGCCCGACCCTGGTGGGCGCCGCCAAGCCGCTCAAGGGCGACCAGGTGGCGACCCAGGTGTTCCGCCTGAATTATGAATCGTCGGCCAACCTGCTGACCGTGCTGCGGCCGCTGATTTCGCCCAACAACACCATCAATGCCAACCCGGGCAACAACTCGCTGGTCATCACCGACTACGCCGATAACCTGCAGCGCCTGGGCAAGATCATCGCCGCGCTGGACGCGCCGGCCAGCTCCGACCTGGACGTGATCCCGGTGCGCTACGCCATCGCCAGCGACCTGGCGGCGATCGTCAACAAGCTGCTCGACCCGTCCAGCTCCGCCGGCGCCGGCGGTGGCGGCGCCAGCGCCGCCGTCAGCGAGGGCCGCATCAATGTGCTGGCCGACCCGCGCACCAATGAAGTGATCGTGCGGGCGCCGTCGGCGGCGCGGGCCAACCTGGCCAAGTCGCTGATCGCCAAGCTGGACCAGCCGACTGCGGAGCGCGGCAATATCCATGTGGTCTACCTGAGGAACGCCGACGCCACCAAGCTGGCGCAGACGCTGCGCCAGGTGGTTTCCTTTGACACCTCGTCGCCGCAGAGCCAGGCCGGCACCTCGCCCACCGGCAGCGGCGGCGCCACCGGCGCCAACGTCGGCGGCAGCAGCACGGGCAGCACGGGCAGTACCGGCAGCACCGGCAGCATGGGCGGCACCGGCAGCACCAATCCGGCGCTGAGCAATACCAACCAGCAGCAAACGCAGAACAGCGGCGGCGCCGCCGGCTACATCCAGGCCGATTCCTCGACCAATACCCTGATCATCACCGCGCCCGAGCCGATCTACCGCAACCTGCGCGCGGTGATCGACCAGCTCGACGTGCGCCGCGCCCAGGTCTATATCGAGGCGCTGGTGGTCGAGGTGAATTCGGCCAAGTCGGCCGAATTCGGCGTCCAGTGGGCCGGCTTGAGCGGCGACAGCACCAGCAGTTACCGGGTCGGCTCGCTGACCTCCTTCGCCACCAGCACCCCCAACAACCTGGTGAGCCTGGCCACCGGCATCTCCGGCACCGGCGGCGCCACCCTGACGGCGCCGGGCGCCGGCCTGACCCTCGGCATCTTCTCGCAGACCGCCGGCCAGCTCGGCCTGGGCGCGGTGGTGCACGCGCTGCAGTCCGACACCAGCGCCAACATCCTGTCGACGCCGAACTTGATCACGCTCGACAACGAGCTGGCCACCATCGTCGTCGGCCAGGACGTGCCTATCCTGACCGGCCAGTTCACCAGCACCGCCGGCACCAACACCAATCCCTTCCAGACCATCGACCGCAAGGAAGTCGGCCTGACGCTGAAGGTGCGGCCGCAGATTTCCGAAGGCGGCACGATCAAGATGGCGATCTATCACGAGACTTCCAGCGTCGACCAGACCACGCTGACCGCGCCGGCCGGCGTGACCATCAACAAGCGCGTCATCGAGAACAACGTCATCGCCGACGACGGCCAGATCATCGTGCTGGGCGGCCTGATCTCGGACACCGCCGATACGACCAACGAGGGCGTGCCCGGCCTGTCCGACTTGCCGCTGATCGGCGGCCTGTTCAAATACAAGACGCGCGACCGCACCAAGAACAACCTGATGGTGTTCCTGCGCCCGGTGGTGATCCGCAGCCGCGAGCAAAGCACGACGCTGGCGGCCGACCGCTACGACTACATGCGCGGCCAGGAGGGCAACGCCGAATCCAAGACCGACAGCGTGCTGCTGCGTAACCTCGGCACGCCGTCCTTGCCGAACATGGTCAACGGCCAGCCCGTCAGCGGCGACAATATGGTAAAACCGCTGCCGCCGGCGCCGCTGCCGCCGCACTTGGGCGGCGAGGGCGGCCCGGGCCGGGTTCAGCTGGACCAATCCGGCCCGGTGATCAACCTGTCGCGCCAGGCCAATCCGGCCATGCCGCCGGCGCCGCCGCCGTCACCGCTGCAGCCGCAGCAACCGCCACAGCCACAGCCACAGCAATGAGCAATCTTTTACCTTACGCCTTCGCGCGCGATTTCGCCGTGCTGGCCAAGCCCGCCGAGGAAGCCGGCCACGCCGTGCCCGCCGCGGCCACCGAAGTCTGGGTCTCGGCCGCGACCAGCCCGGCGGCGATCGCCGAAGTGTCGCGCCGCTTCGGCCGCATCACGCTGAAAAACCTGCCGCGCGCCGAACTCGACGAAGCCATCGCCAGCGCCTATTCGGGCGGCGGCGGCGACGCTTCCCAGGTGGCCGACGAATTCGACGCCGACCTCGACCTGACCAAGCTGCTGCAGGACGTGCCGGCCATCGAAGACTTGCTCGAGTCGAGCGACGACGCGCCGGTGATCCGCATGATCAATGCGCTGCTGACCCAGTCGCTGCGCGAAGGCGCCTCGGACATCCATATCGAACCGTTCGAGCAGACGTCGGTGGTGCGCTTCCGCATCGACGGCAGCCTGCGCGACGTGGTCCGTCCGCGCAAGGCCATCCACGGTTCGCTGATCTCGCGCATCAAGATCATGGCGCAGCTCGACATCGCCGAAAAGCGCCTGCCGCAGGACGGCCGCATCACCCTGCGCGTGGGCGGCAAGCCGGTCGATGTGCGCGTCTCGACCCTGCCGACCGGGCATGGCGAACGCGCCGTGCTGCGCCTGCTGGACAAGGAAGCCGGCCGCCTCGACCTGCAGCACCTGGGCATGAGCGGCGACATGCTGCCGAAATTCGACGGCTTGCTCAAGCAGCCGCACGGCATCGTGCTGGTGACCGGGCCTACCGGCTCGGGCAAGACCACCACCCTGTACGCCGCGCTGTCGCTGCTCAATTCCAGCACGACGAATATACTGACGGTGGAAGACCCGATCGAGTACGACCTGGCCGGCGTCGGCCAGACCCAGGTCAATGCGCGCATCGACATGAGTTTCGCCAAGGCGCTGCGGGCGATTCTGCGGCAAGACCCGGACGTGATCATGATCGGCGAGATCCGCGACCTGGAAACGGCGCAGATCGCGGTGCAAGCCTCGCTCACCGGCCACCTGGTGCTGGCGACGCTGCACACCAACGACGCGGCGGCGGCGGTGACGCGCCTGCTCGACATGGGCATCGAACCCTTCCTGCTGTCGTCCTCGCTGCTGGGCGTGCTGGCGCAGCGCCTGGTGCGCAAGCTGTGCGCGCACTGCAAGACCTTCGACGGCAAATACTGGCAAGCCGCCGGTTGCGAGCATTGCGGCCATACCGGCTACCAGGGCCGGGTCGGCGTGTATGAATTGCTGCAGACGAATGAGCAGATCCGCGCCCAGATCCACAACCGCGCGTCGGAGGCGGAAGTGCGCAGCGCGGCGCACGGCAGCGGCATGCAGAGCATGCGCGAAGACGGCGAGCGCTGGCTGCAGGACGGCACCACGACCCAGGCCGAGCTCCTGCGCGTCACCAAAGACGACTAATCCAACCGACGATCGAAAGACCGCACCAGCATGCCCGCATTCCGTTATGAAGCCGTCGACGCGGCCGGCGCCAGCAAGAAAGGCGTGGTCAACGCCGACAATGCCCGCGCCGCCCGCGCCGACCTGCGCACGCAGGGCCTGGTGCCGCTCAGCGTGGACGCCATCACGGCCCAGGTCGACGCCGCCGGCGTCACCAAGCGCCGCGCTTTCGGCGAGCGCCTGTCGACCACCGAGCTGGCGATGTTTACGCGCCAGCTGGCCAGCCTGCTGGAAGCCGGCCTGCCGCTGGAACAGGCTTTTTCGGCGCTGCTGGAACAGGCCGAGCGGCCCTACCTGCGCGACTTGATCGCCTCCATCCGTTCCGAGGTGATCGGCGGCGCCGCCTTTTCCGACGTGCTGGCGCGCCATCCGCGCGACTTCGCCGAAATCTACCGCGCGCTGGTGGCGTCGGGCGAGCAGATCGGCCACCTGGCGCGGGTATTGTCGCGCCTGGCCGACTATATCGAGCGGCGCAACGCGCTGGTGCAAAAGGTCAAGCTGGCCTTCACCTATCCAGCTATCGTCACCGTGGTCGCCTTCGCCATCGTGATTTTCCTGCTCACCTACGTGGTGCCGCAGATCGTCACGGTGTTCGCCAACACCAAGCAAAAGCTGCCGCTGCTGACGGTGATGATGCTGGCGATTTCGGATTTCGTGCGCGCCTGGGGCTTGCTGGTGGGCGCGCTGCTGGTGGTGGCCTGGGTCGCCTGGCGCCGCGCGTTGCGCCAGCCGGCGCTGAAGCGGCGCTGGCATACCTGGCTGCTGACGGCTCCGCTGTACGGCAAGTTCGAGCGCAGCCTGAACACGGCGCGCTTCGCCAGCACGCTGGCGATCACCATCGGTTCCGGCGTGCCCATCCTGCGCGCGCTGCAGACCAGCCGCGACACGCTGAACAATATGGCGATGCAGGAACTGGTCGAGGAAGCCAGCGGCAGCGTGCGCGAAGGCGTCAGCCTGGCGCGCGCGCTGTCGGCCCAGAAGCACTTCCCGCCGATGCTGATCCACATGATCCGCGCCGGCGAAATCACCGGCGAGCTGCCGGCGATGCTCGAACGCGCGGCCAATTCGCAGCAGCAGGACCTGGAGCGGCGCACCCTCACCATCGCGGGCCTGCTGGAACCGGTGCTGATCCTGGCGATGGGCCTGGTGGTGCTGTTGATCGTGCTGGCGGTCCTGATGCCGATTATTGAAATCAACCAGCTGGTGCGCTAACAAGG
>DASYLQ010000503.1:0-3775 GCA_036009485.1 Janthinobacterium sp. | reverse complement strand
CCTGGCGGACCGCTTCGGCGTCAAGCCCCTGGTCGTCGGCGGCATGCTGCTGCGCTCTGCCGGTTTCGCCACGATGGCGCTGGCGGAGTCGCCCGGCTTGCTGGTCTTTTCCTGCATCTTGTCCGGCCTGGGCGGCGCGCTCTTCGATCCCGCCCGCAGTGCGCTGGTGATCAAGCTGACCCGCCCGCACGAGCGCAACCGTTTTTATTCCCTGCTGATGATGCAGGACAGCGCCGCCGCGATGGGCGGCGCCTTGCTCGGTTCGTATTTGCTCAGCGTGGATTTTTTCTGGGTGGCGATGCTCGGCTCGGGCGTCTTTTTTACCGCGGCGATGGTGAATGCCGTGGCCTTGCCGGCCTACCACCTGGCGTCGCAGCGCGTCTCGCCGCTGGCGTCGCTGCGCGCGGTCTGGTCGGACAAGCCCTTCCTGCTGCTGGTGTTCACCTTGAGCGGCTATTACGTGCTGACCGTGCAAATCATGCTGCTGGTGCCGGTCGTGGTAAAGCAACTGGCCGGCAGCAGCCGGGCGGTCGGCTGGATGTATTGTCTCGACGGCGTGCTGGCCTTGTGCCTGCTGTATCCGCTGGCGCGATTGGGCGAACGCTATTTCAGCCTGGAGACGCGGGTCATGGCCGGCATCGCGCTGATGACCGCCAGCCTGGCCGGCATGGCGCTGGTCGGCGGCTTTACGGCGGCGCTGTGCGTGCTGACGCTGTTTTATATCGGTTCGCTGATCACCGAACCGGCGCGCGAAGCCTTGCTGGCGCGCCACGCGCGGGCGCATGCGCGCGCCACCTACATGGGCATGGGGAAGATAGGTTTCGCCTTCGGCG
This sequence comes from Janthinobacterium sp., assembly GCA_036009485.1. Taxonomy (GTDB): domain Bacteria; phylum Pseudomonadota; class Gammaproteobacteria; order Burkholderiales; family Burkholderiaceae_D; genus Janthinobacterium. The sequence continues at coordinate 2,942 of DASYLQ010000503.1, read as the reverse complement.
GCCTGGCCGGTTACACGGGCGGCGGCGTGCTGCTGGACCACGCCCGAAAAACGCACGCGCCGGCGCTGCCGTGGCTGATCCTGGCCTTGATCGGCGCTGTGACGCTGGCCGGGCTTTATCTGCAGTTTTTTTCGCTTCGGAAGTTTGGAACGCTCAAGGAGACCAAGCCATGTTGACAATTCTCGGTAAATCCTCATCCATCAACGTCCGCAAAGTACTCTGGACCTGCGTCGAAATCGGCCTGCCCTTCGAGCAGGAACAATGGGGCATGGGTTTCCAGGCTACCGATGTGCCCTCATTCCGCGCGCTGAATCCGAACGCGATGGTTCCCGTCATCCAGGACGACGGCTTCGTGCTGTGGGAATCGAATACGATCTGCCGTTACCTTGCGTCGAAACACGGCCGCGACGATTTGCTGCCGGCGGCCCCGCAGCAGCGCGCCCTGGTCGAACAGTGGATGGATTGGCAAGCCGGCGAGTTGAATAATTCGTGGCGCTACGCCTTCATGGCGCTGGCGCGAAAGAGCCCGGCGCATACCGATGCAGCGCTGATCGCCGCCGGCATCGCCGGTTGGAACCGCCACATGGGCATCCTCGATGCGCAGTTGGAAAAGACCGGCGCCTATGCCGCGGGGCCCGCTTTTACGCTGGCCGATATCGTGCTCGGACTATCGGCGAACCGCTGGCTGATGACGCCGATGGAACGTCCCGATTACCCCGCGCTGTCGGCCTACCATGAAAGGCTCAGCCAGCACCCGGGCTATCTGGCGCACGGCCGCAACGGCGTGGCTTGAGGGACCGATGCGCCAATCCGGCAGGCGAAAAAAAGCGGCCGCCGATGGTAACATCGGCGGCCGCTGTAAAAAGACCCGGCTCGGTTATTTGGCGCTGCTGGTCGCGCTCGTATCTTTCGCCTGAGCGTCGGCCGCTTTCTTGTGGGCCTTGGCCTTGGTCTTGGCCGCTTTCTGATGCGCCGCGGTCTTGCTCTCTTTTGCATCGGCGGCGGCGCTGGCTACTTTTTCTTTCGCATCGGCATTGGCGCTGGTCTGCTTGGCGTCGGCCTTGGCCACAGCCTTGGTTTCTTTTGCGTCGGCTTTGGCGGTGTCCTTGCTGGCTTTTGCGTCAGCTTTGACGGCGGCCGGGGTGGCCGGCGCCGGCGTTGCCGGGGTCTGCGCGAAAGCGGCGGTAGCGAACAGGGTAGCGATCAGGGTGGCGATTAATTTGTTCATGGTGAGATCCTTAAGTGATGTTGATCAGGTGGTTTATCCGGTGGGTTTGACCGTGTTTCTGAACATAAAACGCCAGCCGGAAAAGGATCGTTGACGGCGATTACATCCACTTACACATCCACTTACGAACGCCGGGAACTTTGCAAGAACTAGCGCCGCAGATACGCTTCGTTGACTCTCATCAATATCCCACCGGAAACTCCGTTTAAGGTCAGCCAGTCGTGTCGCGCAAGGGCACGGCCTGAATGAATGACTAAACGGATCGGGATCCCTCATGAACCTCTTTCAGGGGGACACCGCGGCGCTCGCCGCCTTGGCCGGCGATGCCCAGAACCAGCGCCTGCTGCGGCTGCGATTTCCCGGCGATCGCGGCGCCAGCAAAATCGCGCGGAAGCACTGCCTGACGCCGGAGCAAGTTGCCGCGCATCCCGATGCGGCTGCGCCGCCCCGGCACAGGCCGCTCGCCCATACGGCAGATGAACGCAATTTGTTCGGCCTCGGCTATGCCCAGGCATGGTATGTGCGGGCGACGGCCGCCACCGCCGTCCCGGCGCCGCGCATCGAAAAGGCGGGCGAGCCATTCACGGCAAAACAATTCTGGAAGGCGCAACGCGCGCACGCCGGCAATGCCGCATCGGCGCTGCCGCCATGATCCCGCTGAATTTGCAGACATCCATAGCGAATTATTGAACGTACGGGTCTTCATTGGTGGAACTGATATCGAGGTAGGATACGGGTCAGGGATGATTGATGCACGGCGTGACCTCGATCATCAATCGTACATCTTCTGCATGACTGCCGTTAATGATGTGCATCTCTTAAATGATGATATGTATCACCGACCGCATCGGGATATTATCGGGTTCGGTCAGCATGCGATGATTATCACGAATTATCGCGAGTTTGTTACGCGCATTCATAAGGCAGTAGGTGCAAGCGGCCATTTATTGGCGCATCCTGACTTGAACGGGGAATTTGTCGGCCTTGTCGAGTACGTTGATTTCAAGACGCATCAAGGCTACCTTGGACCGCTCAGAAAATCCAATGAGTATGCCTTTCAAGATGAATGGAGGATGATCCTTATTGATCGGCAAGCAAACATGGACGCACCGGACCACCGGTTTCTTAACATTGGCGATCTATCCGACATCGCAACGTATGTCGAAACAGAATATCTTCTTAGAGTAGGGTTCCATGGCCGAAAATGGTAGCTCATACCTTAATGAATAAATTGCCACTTGTTATCCTGTGCAGCCCGAAAACAACAGCCACCGTCTCGGAATTTTGCGGCTGGCTTGGATCAATCAGCCCTGGACAGCCGCCAACACCGGATCGCAGTCAGCGCCGCGATATCGGTGTGAACGTGGAGACGATTGCTCCTGACCGGCTTAAAAAATTTCGCAACCTTTCGGTTGCCTTTTTCAGAGAATAAGCTCACAATTCGATACGCAACCAATTGGTTGCGAAATGGAGCTATCTCATGAGCGACTATCAACAAAGCCTCATCCTTGAGGCGAGGCCAGCTGCTGTCTGCGCCGCACTCACCGGGCATCGCAATCCGCTGCCGCTTCCCTACTGGAATAGGCTCTATTTGAGCAGCCTGCGCCAATTCGCCGACACCGGACTAGGCCAACCTTAACGAACTTGCGCCGGCAGGTGCGAATTGGCATTCCAAACTGACGGACACCTCGAAAAACCTACTGCGCAGCCCGCT
>DASYLQ010000502.1:0-2802 GCA_036009485.1 Janthinobacterium sp. | reverse complement strand
TGATGTCAGGCCTTTTTCCGACTTCTGCCGACAGATAAAACTTCGTATTGTGTTGACAAAAATAACCGGGAAAACGCCATGAACCGCGTGCCGCAGAACCTGCACCTTCTCGCTTCCCAGGCAACACCGCCACCCCGCAAGGAAGGCCGATCGATCGCATCGGCACTTTCCGCCCGGACTGGTTCCAGATCGCAGAATCGATCCTGATCCGCCCGGAGACCGCCATCGTCCGCCGCTTCGCCATCGCCGTTGCCATCCTGCTTGCGCTGTGCGTGCTGGCCATCGTCGCCCTCCTTGCACTCAGCCGCCACAGGGCCATCGACCCGATCACGCCGCCGGCACGGGAGAACTTCGATGCAAGACTCATCGCACGCGGCGCGCAACTGGCTGCCATCGGCAACTGCGCCAGTTGTCACACGATGCGCCAGCGAGCACCCTTCGCCGGCGGCGTGCCGCTCGCCACACCGTTCGGCACCATCCACGGCAGCAACATCACGCCCGATGTGCAAACCGGCATCGGCCGCTGGTCGCAGGCGGCATTCGACCGCGCCATGCGAAGCGGCATTGCGCGCGACGGCAGCCATCTGTATCCCGCGTTTCCATACGACCATTTCACACAGTTGAGCGGCGAAGACCTGAAGGCGCTGTATGCCTTCATGATGACGCGCGATCCGGTGCTCGCCGCCACACCCGAAAACAAGCTGAATTTCCCCTTCAATATCCGTCCGCTGATCGCCGGATGGAATCTGCTGTTCCTGCGCAAACAATCGTTCCAGCCGGTTTCGACGCAGAGCGTGGAGTGGAATCGCGGCGCCTATCTGGCGCAGTCGCTGGCCCACTGCAGCAGCTGCCATACGCCGCGCAACCGTCTCGGCGGCGAAAAGCGCGATGCGGCGTTCGGCGGCGGCGAGACCGAAGGCTGGTATGCGCCGCCGCTGAACGCCAAATCGCCGTCGCCGATTCCCTGGGATGTCGCCCACATGAGCGAGTATCTCCGTACCGGCATCGCGCCGGACCATGCCATTGCCGGCGGTCCGATGCAGGAAGTCGTGAGCAATCTCGGGCAGGCCGATGAAGCCGATGTGCGCGCCATCGCGACCTACATCGTTTCGCTGATGGGCCCGGTCACGGCAGAACGGCAGAAACGCGCAGCCGCCAGCCGCGAACGTGCAGCGCAGCCGCTATCCGCCATCACGCCGCGCACTGAGGATGCGCAAATCCGGCAGGGCGCCTCGATCTACGCGATGGCATGTGCAAGCTGTCACGACGGCGGACGCGGCCCGACCTCCAACAGCGCATTGCGCCTGCCGCTGGCGGTCGCGGTATACGACGACGATCCGCGCAGCCTGTTGCGCATCGTGCGTGAAGGCATTACGCCACCGGACGGTGCAAGGGGCCGCTGGATGCCCGCCTTTCAGGGTGTGCTGAACGATGAGCAACTGACGTCGCTGGCGGCCTATCTTCGGAGCGAGGCAGCCAACGCGCCGCCCTGGCCCGATCTGGCGCGGACCGTCCGCGACACCGCGCCCTAAAAACCTGCAGCCCGGAGGCAATCATGACGGCAAAGAAGAAATGGTCGAAAAACGTGAGCGAGCATAGCGATGCGCTGGACCTGAAGCAGGGCGTGTTCAAGCTGAACGATCCGAAACGCATCGCCAGTTCGCTCAGGGATTCGGCGGAACACAGCGAGCGGCGCAAGAGCAATCCGTTTCGCTCCGCGATGTCGATGCTGACTTTCTACATCAACCGCGCCGGCCCGACCGTGTCGGCAGCGCAGCACAAGCGCCTGGAAAAGGCCAAGGACGAATTGCGTGAACTGTACGACAGGCCGCGCGCGGCAAACAGCAGCAAGCCGGCAAGCCGTCCATCGAAGACGGGACCGTCGGCCGGCAAATCGGACAGCAAGGCCAGGGCGAGCAGCGGCATGAAGACCGCATCTGGAAAGCAGCAGACACGCCGCAACGCACGCGAGAAAAAATCATGACCGCCATGACGCTCAACATCAATGGACAGGCACGGCAGGTCGATGCCGATCCCGCAACGCCATTGCTGTACGTATTGCGCGACGACCTTGCCCTGCACGGCGCCAAGTTCGGCTGCGGCCTCGGCCAGTGCGGCGCCTGCACGGTCATGATCGGCAGCGACGCCGTCTTCTCCTGCCTGACGCCGGTCGCTGCAGTCGGCCAACGACCGGTCAAAACCGTGGAGGGACTCGGGACAGCGCAGAAGCCGGGCCCGCTGCAGCGCGCATTCATGGATGAGCAGGCGGCGCAATGCGGCTACTGCATCGCAGGCATGATCATGCGCGCGCAGGCACTGCTGGAACGCAATCCGTCGCCGAGCGATGCGGAAATCCGCCAGCACATGGCGGTCAACCTGTGCCGCTGCGGTACGCACATGCGGATTCTGCGCGCGGTGCGGCGTGCCGCCGACGGCATGCGACGCCCATGAACCGCCGCGAATTTCTGGCCACCGGCAGCGCGCTCGTCCTCTCGTTTTCGTGGCGATGGACTGCCGCCCAGCAGGAAACGCAGCAGGGCGGGGCACAGGATGCTTCGTTGCCCGGCAGCCTGAAGAAGCAGCCGCTGCTGGACGGCTGGATCCGCATCGGCGCCGACGGCAGCATCGTCGTCTTCACCGGCAAGGCGGAACTGGGCCAGGGCATCAAAACCGCCCTGCTGCAGGTGGCGGCGGAAGAACTGGTGGTCGCGCCGGCCCGCATCACGCTGGTCACCGCCGATACCGAATTGACGCCGAACGAAGGCTACACCGCAGGCAGTCACTCGATGCAGGACAGCGGCA
>DASYLQ010000501.1:0-2041 GCA_036009485.1 Janthinobacterium sp. | reverse complement strand
CCAGAGCGCGCGCTTGACCGAACTCGGCGACACCATCATGCCGGAGCTGAAAACGATGGAAGCGCGGCGGCGCCAGCGCGTCGGCCTGGTCGCCGCCCTGCTCGGACCCGAGGCCGGCATGCGCCAGGTGTTCGACTTGCTGAAAGGCGGTTCGCGCCTGGCCCTTGAAAGCAATTGGAGCGAACTCGAGCACATGGTTCTTGACTGCAAACGCCGGAATACCCGCAACAGCGCCCTGTTGACCGAACAATACAGCATCATGCAGCGGGTGCTGCACGGCGAGGACCAGATCTATGCGCCAGGCTGATTTTTTCATCGCCGCGGCGCGCCCGCTGGCGCCGACCCAGCCGACGGCGCCGGCCGTGGCCACCAATGGCGCCACCCCGGCCACTGCGGCCACCGCCCCTAGCGGCGGCGCCGGCTTCGGCAGCGTCTTCCGCCAGGTGCAGGGCGAGGTCGGCGACTTTCTCAGCCATGGCGGCGGCCAAGCCGTCGCGGCGCCGGCGCTGAGCCCGGAAGGCCAGGCCTATCTTGATCGCCTGCAGGGCGGCGCCGCCGTTCCCGCCACCTCGGACGGCGCCGCGCCCGACAGCGTGCAACAGCAATTCCTCGAATCGATCAAGCCCTGGGCGGAAGAAACCGCCAGCCTGCTGGGCGTGGCGCCGGCCATCGTCGCCGCCCACGCCGCGCTGGAATCGGGCTGGGGCCAGCGCCCTCTGCGGCGCAGCAATGGCGGCGACAGCAACAACCTGTTCGGCATCAAGGCCAACGCCCAATGGCGCGGCGACGTCACCGCCTCGACGACGACGGAATATGAAAATGGCGTCGCGCTGAAGAAGACCGAGCATTTCCGCAGCTACCCGGACCAGGCCAGCGCCTTCCGCGACTATGCCCAGATGCTGACGGATAATCCGCGCTACCATGCCGCGCTGAACACCGGCGGCGACGCCCGCGCCTTCGCCCAAGGGCTGGCGCGCGGCGGCTACGCCACCGATCCGGCCTATGCCGACAAACTCAGCCGTCTCGCCAGCCGCCTGCAACGCGCTTCAGGCGCGGCCGCGGCCGCCACACCTGCGGCGGCCGCGCCTCAAGGCAACTGAGTGGCTTCGGCCAGATCGACGGGTTCGACAGTGCCGGCGCCGATGACGCGGGCGCGGATCACGGTGCCGCTGGCGCTGTTGCGCACCTTGATCACCGATTGCAGCGGACCCGCTTCCTGCGCCTCGCCGGTGGTGCTGACCTCGACCTGGTCGCGGCGCGCGACGATCCGCACCAGCTCGCCGCGCTTGACCGCCGCCGCCGCCGCCAATTGGCCGCTGCGCAATAAATCTCCGGCGCGCAACGACCGCTTGCTGACCAGGCCGACGGCGTCGCGTAAGACGGCGACACTGTCGGGCACGGCTGAAATATCGCGCCTTTCCAGCGTCAATTGCTCTTTTTCCAAGGGTTTTCCTGCCATGACCGGCAGCGCGGCCACCACCACCTTGGCCGACAGCGAGGCGCGCACGACAAATTCCTGGCGCCAGCCGCCGTCGCCGGGACACACGACGGTAAAGCGCATGCGGTTCAGCATGCGCGTGTCGAGCGGCTCGACCGAAACCGGCCTGGCGCAGGCCGGCAACACACGTGTTGTTTTTGCGACGTTGACGTCAAACAACGGTTCCACCAGCCCAGCCGCAGCGGATTGGTGCGCCAAATGCTCTTGCGCCGCCTTTTGCACAAGGAATAATGTATTGTCGGTTGGCAATTCAGCCCATCCTGCACTACTATATAGGCTGCTCGATAAAATCAGGCCGGAAATGCGCATGGCGCGGCGGCTGACGGCGAAACGGATCATAGGTTTTACCTTATTTACTACATTAATTGCAACAGTGGTCCAGATGCGGGGAACGGTGCTTTGAGGCGCGATGAATTGCTGTACAGCATTCCGCTTCGGCCAGACATTGTACATGTCCTCTCGCATAATTTTTAACAGGTAATTCCGTAGGGGTAATTCCGTAATACAACTGCATGGCACAAGACGAAGGGGAGCAACCGTGAG
>DASYLQ010000500.1:0-6042 GCA_036009485.1 Janthinobacterium sp. | reverse complement strand
GAGGTCAGGAAACCGCCATCCTTGTTGGAGTCGGAATAACCGAGCATCACTTCCTGCAACCGGCCCTGCCTGGCCACCAACTGTTTTACCAGTGGCAGCGCCATCGCCCTATCCATGATCTCGGCGGCGCGCTGCAGGTCGGGAATGGTTTCGAAGAGCGGGATGACCATCAGATCGAGTTCGCTTTCGCCGCTGTCGAAGTCCTTGCGCAGCAAACCGGTCTCCCTTTGCAGCAGCAGCACTTCGAGCAAGTCGGACACGGTTTCCGTGTGCGAAATGATGTAGTTGCGGATAGCCCGCGCGCCGTAGCGCTGGCGGATATCCTTGGCGGCGCGCAGGATCGCCAGTTCCGATGCGGTCTCGTCGGAATACCCGGTGTACGGCGAATACAGCAGGCGCGGCTGCGCCAGTTCGGCCAGCAGCAGCTTTTCCTTGCTCTCTTCATCCAGGCCGGCATAGTCGGCCTCGACGCCGCTCTTGGCGAACAGCTCGGCCAGCACGCGTTCGTGGACGTCGGAAGTCTGGCGCATGTCGAGCGAGGCCAGGTGGAAGCCGAAGATGTCGGCGGCCCGCTTCAAGGTCGACAGGCGCGGCTTGATCATGGCCGCGCCGTGGTGGGCCGTCAGCGAGGCGACCAGCACCTGCAGGTCGGCGGCGAACTGCGCTGCGTCGGCGTAGGGCGCGGCCGGGCCGACTTCCTTGCGCAGGATATTCGTGGCGCCGAGCTGGCGCGCGGTGGCGGCCAGGCGCGCATAGATGCCGATCAGGGCGCGCCGGTACGGTTCGTCGCTGCGGTGCGGCGAATTGTCCGGCGAAGTCGCCGCCAGGTCTTTCAGGGCCGGGCTGGCCCCGATCATCAGCGTCGAGATCGACAGTTCGGCGCCCAGCGCATGCACTTCTTCCAGGTAGAAATCGAGGATGGTGGTGGCGTGGCGCACCAGCGCATGCTGCATGGTGCCGGCGTTGACGTTGGGATTGCCGTCGCGGTCGCCGCCGATCCAGCTGCCCATCTGCACGTACGACGACTTGATCTGTTGCGCCTGTTCATGGCCATACTGCGCCGCGATGTCGTCCTCGATATCGTCGTACAGGCCGGGCAGTTCGCGCAGGAAGGTGATGCGGTAATACGACAGGGCGTTTTCGATTTCATCGGCCACCGTCAGCTTCGAATAGCGCAGCATGCGCGTTTGCCACAGCGTGGCGACGCGGGCGCGCAGCAGCTGCATGTTGGCGTTGCGCTCCTTCGGCGTGAGCTGCAGGTCGCGCTCGGCCAGCAGGCGCGCGATGTCGTGCTCGGCGTCGAGGATGCTCTTGCGCTGCACCTCGGTCGGATGCGCCGTCAGCACCGGGGCGATCAGCGCATCCTTGAAAAAGGTGTCGACCGTTTCCTTGCTGACGCCGGCTTCCTGCAGCTTGCCCAGGGCGAAGCTGACGCTGCCCGGCTGCGGCTTCGAGCCCGCCAGCAGGTGGGCGCGGCGGCGCCGGATGTGGTGCTGGTCTTCGGCGATATTGGCCAGGTGCGAGAAATACGAAAACGCCCGCACCACCGAAATGGTCTGCTCGCGCGTCAACTGCTTCAGCATGGCGTCGAGTTCCTCGGCGGCGCTGGCGTCGGCGTCGCGGCGGAAGCGCACGGCGGTCTGGCGTATCGTCTCGACGACGCCGAAAACGGCGTTGCCCTCCTGGTCGCGCAGCACGTCGCCGAGCAGGCGGCCGAGCAGGCGGATGTCTTCCTTGAGCGGCGCGTCCTTGTCGGCGCCGGCTTGAACGTCTGGTGCACTAGCTTCTTTTAGCATAATGGGGAAACCAAAGAATGAGGATGGAGTTGGTGCAAAAGGCTTATGGCCGAGGTCTGCACGAGAGGCGCATGATAAAATTTATGGTCTTGAACATGGGCGGTTTACCGGTTATGCCTTTTGAAGGCTTGTTGGGCGGCTTGATTTGGTAAGCAAACACACAGCGAAAGAATTTGTTTTGAACGAATCGACATCGAAAGCATCAGTAAAAAGTCCCGTCAACGTTCCAGCCAGGCTGGTGATCGCCTCGCGCGAAAGCCGGCTCGCCATGTGGCAGGCAGAGCATGTCCGGACGAAATTAAATTTATTATATCCGCAGTGCGAGGTTGAAATCCTCGGCATGACCACGCGCGGCGATCAAATCCTCGACCGCAGCCTGTCCAAGGTCGGCGGCAAGGGCTTGTTCGTCAAGGAACTCGAGGTGGCGATGGCCGACGGCCGCGCCGACCTGGCCGTGCATTCGCTCAAGGACGTGCCGATGGAGATGCCGCCGGGCTTCGCCCTGGCCGCCGTGCTCGAGCGCGAAGATGCGCGCGACGCCTTTGTTTCCAACGACTACGCCAGCCTGGCCGAACTGCCGCACGGCGCCGTGGTCGGCACCAGCAGCCTGCGGCGCCAGTCGCTGATCGCGGCGCGCTATCCGCACCTGGTGATCCGCCCCCTGCGCGGCAACCTGGATACCCGTCTCGGCAAGCTCGACCGGGGCGACTACGCCGCCATCATTCTCGCCGCGGCCGGCCTGGTCCGCCTGGGCTTGCGGCAACGCATCCGTTCCCTGCTGGCCCCCGAACACAGCCTGCCGGCGGCGGGGCAGGGCGCGATGGCGATCGAAGTCCTGGCCGAGCGCGGCGACGGCGTCGACCTGCGCGCCTTGCTGGCGCCGCTGAACCACCTGGCGACGGAACAGGCTGTCACGGCCGAGCGCAAGGTGTCGAAAATATTCGGCGGCAGTTGCCAGATCCCGCTGGCGGCCTTCGCCACCATCGAGGACGGCGTCATGCGCCTGCGCGCGATGGTCGCCACGCCGGACGGCAAGCGCATGGCCGGCGCCGACGTCAGCGGCCGCGCCGATGCGCCGGAAGCGCTCGGCCAGCAGGCAGCCGACGCCCTGGTCCTGCAGGACGCCGGCGCCATCCTGGCCGCCTGCGCCGGCGAGCCCGACACCCACCAGGGACTGGTCCCGGATGCCTGATACGGTCGTGATTACGCGGCCGCTGGCCCAGGCCGGGGCGCTGGCGGCGGCCATCGCCGCCAGCGGTCGGCCGGTGGAGCTGCTGCCTTTGCTGGAAATCCATCCCTTGCAAGACAAGCAGACGCTGCTGGCGGAGCTGGCCGCGCTGGAGCGCTATGCGATGGTGGCCTTCGTATCGCCCAACGCGATCGACGCCGCCTTCGCCCATATAGGCCGCTGGCCGGACGGCGTGGCGCTGGCGGTGCTGGGCGAGGGCAGCCGCGCGGCGCTGGCGGCGCACGGCCTGACTGTGGCCAATGCCACCATCCTGAGCCCGCTCGACACGAGCAGAAGCGATTCCGAACACCTGTTGCAGGCGCTCGACCTGGAAGCCTTGTCCGGCCGCCGCGTGCTGATCGTGCGCGGCGACAGCGGCCGCGAGCTGATGGCCGACGGCTTGCGCGCGGCCGGCGCCGACGTCACCGTGGTGGCGGCCTATCGCCGCTGCGCGCCGGCGCTGACGGCGCAATTGACGGCGACCCTGCAGCGCTTGCTGGCGCAAGAGAATCACTGGATCATCACCAGTTCCGAAGCCTTGCGCGGCTTGCTGGACTTGCTGCGCCGGCTGGACCAGGAAGCCGGGGCGGCCGGCACGGCTGCCGTCGCGCCGCACAGCGCTGTTGTGCGGATGCAACAACAACATTTGATCGTGCCGCACGCCCGCATTGCACAAACGGCAAACGGGCTCGGTTTTAGCCGGCTCACGCTGACAGGATCAGGCGACGAACGCTTGCTCGCCGCGTTACAATTACAGCCATGAACGAATTGCCTACATTACCTGAAGCGGACGCGCATCCCGGCGCGGCCGCCAACCCCGGCCCGGCGCCGGAACAGGCGCCGCCCGCGGCATCCACGCCGGCGCCGGCGCCGGCGCTCTCGGACACGCTGCAGCGGCCGCTGACGATCGCCGTGATCGTGCTGGCCATCTTGCTGGCGGCGCTGTTCTGGTCGACCCATACGCAGATGCGCGGCTTGCGCGAAGACGTCGCGCGGCGCCTGCAAAAGAGCGACATCAGCAATGCCGAAACCAGTTCGCTGGCGCGCGCGGTGCAGGAGACCAACAAGGAATTGCAGGTCAAGGTCGGCGTGCTGGAAAACCGCCAGACCGAGGCCCAGAGCCAGCAACTGGCGCTGGAACAGCTGTATCAGGATCTGTCGAAGAACCGCGACGAATGGGCGCTGTCGGAAATCGACCAGGTGCTGTCGACCGCCAGCCAGCAGCTGCAGCTGGCCGGCAACGTCTCGGGCGCGCTGATCGCGCTGCAGATCGCCGACCGCAGCATGTCGCGCTCCGACAAGCCGCAATTCATCACCATCCGCCGCGCGCTGGCGCGCGACACGGAAAAGCTGAAAGCCTTGCCGAGCGTGGATTCGACCGGCGTCGCGCTGCGCCTGGATGCGCTGATCGCGCAAATCGACACGCTGCCGATGCTGTCGGATGAAAAACCGGTGCTGCCGGCGCCGCCCGCCGCGCCGGCGCCGCTCCAGTCCGCGCATCCGGGCAAGGGCGGCAAGGTGCCGCATGGCGCGCCGGCGCCGGCGGCGCCGAACCCCTGGCTGGCCGGGTTGCAGGACGTCTGGCAGCGCTGGAGCAGCGATATGTGGGCCGACGTGCGCCAGTTGATCCGCGTGCGCAGCGTGAATACGCCGGATGCGCTGATGCTGTCGCCGACGCAATCCTACTTCTTGCGCGAAAACGTCAAGCTGCGTCTGCTGAATGCGCGCATGGCGCTGTTGTCGCGCAACGAGACGGCTTTCCGCGCCGACTTGATCGCCGCGCAAGATGCGCTGGTCAAGTATTTCGATACCCGCGCCAAGGCGACGCAGACGGTGCAAGGCTTGCTGGCGCAAGTACAGACCAGCAACCTGGCGATCGAGATGCCGACCCTGTCGGACAGCCTGAATGCCGTGCGCAACTATAAAGCGAAGCCTTAAGCCCCATGCGTCTATTCCTCTGGTTACTCGCCCTGATGGCCGCGGCCATCGGCATCGCCGTGACGGCCCGCTTCAATCCGGGCAACGTGGTGCTGTTCTATCCGCCGTACCGGGTCGATTTGTCGCTCAACTTTTTCCTGGTGCTGGAAGTGCTGCTGTTCCTGCTGCTGTACGTGGCGATCCGGGCCTTCCGCGGCACGCTGAAAATGCCCGGCCGCGTCGCCGCCTATCGCCAGCGCAAGCGTGAGCGCGACGGCAACAAGGGCTTGCGCGACGCCTTGAAAGCGCTGTTCGAGGGCCGCTTCGGCCATGCCGAAAAAGCCGCCATGCGCGCCGCCGACTTGCAGGAAAATGCAGGCCTGGCGGCGCTGATCGGCGCCCGCGCCGCGCACCGCATGCGCCAGGCCGACCGGCGCGACAACTGGCTTGATGAAATCGTCGACGACGCCACGCTGAAAACCGCGCGCCTGATGACGATGACCGAACTGCTGGTCGACGACCACCAGCCGGAAGCGGCGCTGCAGGCGGTGGCCGAACTCAACGCCAGCGGCACGCGCCACATCCACGCGCTGCAATGGTCGCTGAAGGCGCACCAGCAAGCCAAGAACTGGCCCGAGGTGCTGCGCCTGGTGCGTTCGCTGGACAAGCACCGCGCGCTGCATCCGGCGTTGTCGGCGCGCCTGCGCGAACTGGCCTATGACGATTTGCTGTCGGACCGCAGCCACGACGCCGAATCGGTGATGCGGGTGTGGTCGACGATTCCGGGCGCCGACCGCATCAAGCCCTACGTCGCCTGCCGCGCCGCCACCGCATTGAACGCGCGCGGTCTGCACGACGAGGCGCGCCTGGTGGCGGAGGAAGCGCTGAACGCCAACTGGGACGAGCGCGTCGTGCGCGCCTACCGCGAAGCGGCGGCGCCGTCCGGCTCGCCGGCCTTGCTGGCGCAGATCGAGCACTGCGAAGCCTGGTTGCAGCGGCGTCCGAACGATGCCGAACTGGCGCTGACCCTCGGTGCGCTGTGCCTGAGGCAGAAACTGTGGGGCAAGGCCCAGCGCTACCTGGAGCAGGCCCTGTCGGACG
>DASYLQ010000499.1:0-8871 GCA_036009485.1 Janthinobacterium sp. | reverse complement strand
CGCCTGCGAAACGCCCTGGATCAGGCCGGTGTCCTGCACCGGGAACAGGCCCTTGGGAACCATGACGTACAGCACGCCGGTCAGCAGCAGCGAGCCGACCGCGACCGCGAGGACCAGCGGCTGGTGGTCGAACACCCAGTCGAGCGAGCGGCCGTAGCCGCGCAGCAGGCCGCCATACCAGCCGCCGGCGGCGCCACTGGGGCCTTCGCGCGGGGCGTCGCGCCGCGCCGGGCGCAGGATCTTGGCGCACAGCATCGGCGTCGTCGTCAGCGAAATCACCAGCGAAATCATCACCGCCGCCGACAGCGTGACGGCGAACTGGCGCAGCATCAGGCCGATCTGGCTATTCAAGAAAAACAGCGGCAGGAACACCGCCACCAGCGACAGGCTGATCGACAGCACCGTAAAGCCGACCTCGCCCGCGCCCAGCAGCGCGGCGTCGAAGCGGCCCATGCCCTGTTCCATGTGGCGGGTGGTATTTTCCAGCACGACGATGGCGTCGTCGACGACGAAGCCGGTGGCCACCGTCAGCGCCATCAGGCTGATGTTGTTCAGGCTGAAGCCGAACAGGTACATGACGCCGAAGGTGCCCAGCAGCGAGACCACGGTGGCCAGCGCCGGCACGAAGGTGGCGCGGGCCGAGCGCAGGAAGACGCTGACCACCAGCACCACCAGCAGGATGGAGATGAGCAGAGTGACCTCGATTTCGCGCAGCGAGGAACGGATCGAATTGGTGCTGTCGCTGGCGACCTGCATCTGTACGTCCTGCGGCAACTGGGCCTGCAATTGCGGCAGCAGCGCGCGCACGCTGTCGACCGTCTCGATGACGTTGGCGCCGGCTTGCTGGCGCAGGTAGACCAGCACCGCCTGGCGGCCGTTGAACAGGCCCAGGTTGTCGACGTCCTCGACGCCGTCGACCACCTGCGCCACGTCCTGCAGGCGGATCGCGGTCTGGTCGCGGTAGCCAACGATCAGGGTGCGGTAGTCCTCGGCGTTGCGCCCGCCCTGGGCGGTGGCCGAGTCGAGATAGATCTGCATGCTCTGGCCGCCGCCCTGCAGCGCGCCGCGCGGGCGGTTGGCGTTGGCGCCCTGGATCGCCGAGCGTACGTCTTCCATCGACAGGCCATAGCGGTTCAGCGCATACGGCAGCAGCTCGACGCGCACGGCCGGCAGCGAACTGCCGGCCAGCTCGACGTCGGCGATGCCCTGCACCTGGGATAGCCTTTGCGACACCACGTTCGAGACGGCGTCGAAGATCTGTCCCGGCGTGCGCGTCTTGGAGGTCAGCGCCAGGATCATCAGCGGCGCATTGTTGGTGTTGGCCTTCTGGTAGGACGGATTGCTGCGCAGGGTGGCCGGCAAGTCGACGCGGGCAGCGTTGATGGCCGCCTGCACTTCGCGGGCGGCGGAATCGACGTTGCGGCTGAGGTCGAACTGCAGGCCGATCCGGCCCAGATTCGTGCTCGACGTCGAGGTCATTTCATTGACCCCGGCGATGACGCCGAGATGGCGCTCGAGCGGCGTGACGACGCTGGTGGCGATGGTGTCCGGGCTGGCCCCGGGCAGGTTGGCGCTGACCGAGACGAAGGGAAAATCGACCTGCGGCAGCGGCGCCACCGGCAGCACGAAAAAGGCGCCGATGCCGACCAGCGCCAGGCCGGCCGTCAGCAGGACGGTGGCGATGGGCCGCTTGACGAAGGGAGCGGACAGGTTCACGGCGCCGCCTCCGCCCTTGCATCGGCAGCCAGGTGAAAGGGAAAGGCGTAAGCGGCGACTGGCGCCGCGCTGAAGATGTCCATCGCTGGTCCTTGTAGGCGTGCCCGCTCGGAAGGCAGGTATCAGCGCAGGACTCTAGCACCGGCATGTAACGCCATTGCCTCGCGTCAGTAACAAAGAGTATATGAATGGGATACCGGGCGCCGGCGCCGCGCCGTGGGCGGCAAGCCGCGGCGCCTGAAATTTCGTTACAAGCGCATACAAATCGGCAGCACGGTCTTGCGGTCCCGTCAACCCTGGCCTGTTCCGCGCTCAGGGAAAGACAAACGATGTCGGTGCCGTCGCTGTCCCAGGACAGCACGATGCACAGTCGCGCCAGTCGCGCCGCTCCAGGTGCAGCCGCGCCGGCGCAAAAAACAGTCCACAGGATTGCGCCAGCGCCAGCACCATCATCATCGCCGGCGCAACGGGCCGGACCGGCCAGGCGGGTGCGGCCGGCGGCAAGCGGTAACTGCCTTTTTTCGAAAAACGTAGCAAGTGGCGCACGGTCTCAGCGGCGCGTCCAGCGCGTCGACCGGCACCAGATAGCCGTCGGGGCGATCCTGGTTGCGCGCGCGTTCCAGCGCCTCGCTCTTGTCGCCTTGTTTCAGCTGGATGCCCCAGGTACCCGTTTCGACCGCGGCGCCGGGCGGCAGCGCCACTTCCAGCACGGCGCTATGTGGTCTGCTTCACTGACGCCGGCGCACTGCACGACTAGCATGGTCCGGCGAACAGCATCGCCGCGCTTAGTGCAATCCTGGCGGCGACGTTTTCATTCTTTTCAGGAGAGACGAGATGGCATACAAATTGAAGAAGTTATCCGATCAGGTGATGGTCATCACCGGCGCCACCAGCGGCATCGGACTGACCACCGCGCGCATGGCGGCGGACCAGGGCGCGCGCCTGGTGCTGGCCGCGCGCAACGCCGAGGCGCTCGACACGCTGGCCGCCGAATTATCGGCGAACGGCGCGCTGGTTCTGGCAGTGAAAACCGACGTCGGCCAGCGCGACGATATCGAACGCCTGGGCGCGGCGGCGATCGAGCGATTCGGGCGCATCGACACCTGGGTCAACAATGCCGGGGTGTCCGTGTATGGCCGTAATGAAGAGGTAGCGCTGGAAGACAAGGAGCGCCTGTTCCAGACCAACTTCTGGGGCGTCGTCAACGGCTCGCTGGAAGCGCTGAAACACATGAAGAAAAACGGCGGCGCCCTGATCAATCTGGGCAGCGAATTGTCGGACCGCGCGGCGCCGCTGCAAGGCATGTATGCGGCCTCGAAACACGCGGTGAAGGGATTTACCGATTCGCTGCGCATGGAAATCGAACACGATGGCGTGCCGATCTCGGTCACGCTGATCAAGCCGGCCGGCATCGACACGATGTTTACCAAACATGCCAAAAGCTATCTGGCGCGCGAGCCGGAACTGCCGGCGCCGCTGTACGCGCCGGAACTGGTGGCCGACGCCATCCTGTATGCGGCGCAGCATCCGCAGCGCGACGTGCATATCGGCGCGGCCTCCAAGCTGACCTCGTTCGGCGCCAGCCACGCCCCGCGCTTGCTCGACAAATTCATGAATGCGGCCATGTTCGGCCAGCAGCAGAAAACCGAACGCGCCGCAGCCGGACGCAGCGACGCCCTGTATGCGCCGAACGGCTATGAATTGCAGCAACGCCAGGGCGGCCGCTCGAGCAAGGTCCACGAGCGCGCCCCTTACACGGCATTGTCGATGCGCGGCAAGCCCTTCACCATGGCGCTGCTGCTGGGCGGCGCCGCACTGGCGGCCTGGAAAATCGGCGCCGGCGGCGCCAAGGCGGCCCGGGCGGCGGATTAGGCGGATTAAACGCTATTTCGGCCTGCACCCGCATCTGTACCTGGCTTATGCCGCGTCGAGACAGATGCGGCGCAGTTGCTCCGCCGAAATCGGCTTCGTCACATACAGGTCGAAGCCGGCGGCCAGCGCGCGCTCGCGGCTGTCCTCGGCGCCGTAGCCGGTCAGCGCAACCAGGCGCATGCCCGAGGTGGCCGGATCCTGCTTGAAGCAGCGCGCCAGCGCATAACCGTCCATGCCGGGCAAGCCGATGTCGACCAAGGCCAGCTCGGGCCGCTGCGCCGCCGCCGCGGCGAGCGCCGACTGCCCGTCGGCCGCCTGGATGACGTCGTGGCCGTACAGCTCGAGCTTCATCGCCAGCATTTCCCGCGCATCGGCATTGTCCTCGACCAGCATCACTTTCAGCCGCTCCGGCGCGGCGCCGCCGTTTGCCGCCGCGCCAGGGGCGGCGATGCGGCGCTGCGCCAGCGGCAGGCGCACGCTGACGCTGGTGCCCAGGCCAGTCCCCGGGCTGGCGATGCCGATCGTGCCGCCGTGCATCTCGACCAGGCGCCGCACCAGCGTCAGGCCAATGCCCAGGCCGCCGAGGGCGCGCTGCAGCGTTTGCTC
Source organism: Janthinobacterium sp. (assembly GCA_036009485.1). Taxonomy (GTDB): domain Bacteria; phylum Pseudomonadota; class Gammaproteobacteria; order Burkholderiales; family Burkholderiaceae_D; genus Janthinobacterium. The sequence continues at coordinate 4,677 of DASYLQ010000499.1, read as the reverse complement.
GCCCTGGACAAAGATATTAAAAACCTTGGGCAGCAAATCGGCCGGAATGCCGATGCCGGCATCGTGGATCAGCAATTCGGCCGTCCCGCCCTCGCAGTTGACGGCGACCGACACCAGGCCGCCCTCGGGACTGTACTTGACTGCGTTGTCGAGGATGTTGTCGACGATTTGCATCAGCCTGGTTGGATCGGCCTCGACCGGAGCGGCCACCGTATCCACGCGGATCATGCATTTGCCCAGGCGCCCGCCGTTGCGGCGCAGGTCGACGCATTCGCGCGCCACGGCGGCCAGGTCGAGCCGCTCGCGCTGCAAGGTCAGCTTGCCCATCAGGGCGCGGTTCACGTCGAGCAAGTCGTCGACCAGCATGCGCAGGTGGGCGGTCTGGCGCTGCAAGACCTTGCGGGCGCGCTCGGCGGCGTCGACCGGGCCGCGCCCATCGCCCAGCAAGGTGATGGCGGCGGCGATCGCGCTCAAGGGATTGCGCAACTCATGTCCCAGCATGGCGAGGAATTCATCCTTGGCGGCATTCTGTTCTTCGGCCACGGCACGCGCCTGGCGTTCCAGCACCAGCAACTGGTTGCGCTCGTTTTCAGCGCTGGCGCGCGAACGCATCTCTGCCTGCAGCTTGTCGCTGGCGTGGCGCAGCGCGTGGTTCAGCGCCTCCATTTCGCGGATGCTCGAGCGGCGCAGCAAGCCCACCTCGCGGCCTTGCCCGAGCAGCGCGGCGGCATCGGCGGCGCGGCGCATGAAGCCCAATAAGCGGCGTCCGGTGCGCAGCGCCAGGGCGCCGGCCACGGTGACCGCCAGCAGCACGCCGGCCAGCGCCGCAGCGACGCCTTGCCAGACCACGGCGTCGATTTCGGCGGCCGGGGCGGCCACCAGCACCGACCAGTCCGAGAGTTGGGAATGGCTGGCCCAGGCATAGGCGGTGGCGCCGCCGCGTTCGATTTTTTTCAAGCCGCCGCCCGCAGGCGCGGCCAGCAGCGGCCCCAGGTCGAGCTGCTCCGGCTTGACGCGCGGGTCTTGCAACTCGCCCGAGCCGGCGACCACCACGCCCTTGCCGTCGACCACATTGATCAGCCAGCCCGGCGGAATGGCGCGGCCGTGAAAGGCGCGCGCAAAATAGGCGGGCGAAAAGGCTTGGGCGATCACATAGCGCCGTCCGGATGCGGACGTGATGGCCTGGTCCAGCGTGACGAAATATTCGCCGATGAAAGCGCCCCACTTCACGCCCGAGACCCTGCCTTCGGCGCCGGCCGGCATGGCCTTGATGCCGTCGACGTCGGACAAGGAGCGCGCCGGCGGCAGCCGCGTATTCATCAATTGCCGGCCGTCGCCGTCGTAGAGGATGGTCCAGGAGCCGGAACCGCCGCTGGCATCCTCGGCCTGGCGCTCGAAGGCGTGGAAATCCTCGTCGGCCAGCGCGCGCGAAGAAGCCAGCGCCCGCAGCACCGCGCGGGCGCGTATCAATTCCGCGTCGACCGTCATGCCGATCGAACGCGCGCTTTCTTCGATGCGCGCCTCGGCGGCGTTGCGCTGGGCATCGAGCAACATGTGCAGCGCCATGCCCGAACCGGCGGCAAGCGGGACAATGATGGCAAATGCCAGGATCAGGTAATGGGTGCGCAGTTTCATCGTTATGGTCATGAGCCGGCGCAACAGCCATAAGCGCCCTCAGCCATTGTAGCGTGGCCGATCCCCGCCGTCCCTGCGGATTATCGGGTCGCTTTTATTTAATGCGCTGTTTCTCCAGTTTGCGCGCCAGCGTGCGCCTGTGCATGCCCAGCCGCCGCGCCGTCTCGGAGATATTGAAGTCGGTCTCGGCCAGCACGGCGTGGATGCGTTCCCATTCGAGCGTCTTGATCGAGGTCGAGCGGTTGCTCACTTCCACCTCGGCACTGCCGGCGACATGACCGAAGGCGGCTTCGATATCGTCGGTATTGGAGGGCTTGGCCAGGTATTGGCAGGCGCCCAGCTTGATCGCCTCGACCGCCGTATTGATGCTGGCGAAACCGGTCAGCACGACGATCAGCATCGCCGGGTCGTGCTGGTGCAGCATCTGTACGCAAGCCAGGCCGGAAGTATTGCCCTTCAACTTCAGGTCGACCACGGCGTAAGCGGGCGCATGCTGTTGCAGCAGGGCCCCGGCCTCGTCCTGGTTCGCCGCCAGCAAGACCTTGTAGCCGCGCCGCTCGAAGGAACGGCTGAGCGTGCGGGCGAACGCGGCATCGTCCTCGATGATCAGCAGCAAGCGTTCAGACGGCATGGATAGGCTCCTCGTCGAAGGCGATCGCCGCCAGCGGCAAGCTCAGCAACACTTCCGCCCCGCCCTCGCTACGGTTGCGCACCGTGACGCTGCCGCCCAGGGTACGCGCGACGTTCACCACCAGAAACAGGCCGAGGCCGCCGCCGGGGCGTCCCTTGCTCGACTGGTAGGGCTTGCCGAACTGGGCCAGCATGGCCGGCGCGAAACCGGGGCCGGCGTCGGCGATCGTCAGGGTCAGCGCGCCGCCCTCGCAAGCCGCCTGCAGGCTGAGCCACTGCGGCGACGCTTCCAGCGCATTGTCGAGCACATTGCAAATCATTTGTTTCAGGGCCGAGTCGAAGACCACCGGCAAATCCTGGCGGATGCGGTTGTCGTAGACGAACTCGGCCACCGGCCGGCTGGCGCGCCATTCGCCGGCCAGCTCGTCGAGGAAGGTGTTGATGGTGGTCTTCACCGAGGATTCGCCGCGCGCCTCGCCGGCCGACAGCAGGATGCCGCTGACGATGGATTTGCAGCGCAATAACTGGGTTTGCATTTCACCAATTTCCTCCAGCAATTCAGGATTGCGGCTGAATTCCGGCATGCGCCGCCAGTCGCCGAGGATGACGGACAGGGTCGCCAGCGGCGTGCCGAGTTCGTGCGCGGCGCCGGAAGCCAGCAGGCCCATGCGCACAATGTGTTCTTCCTCGGCGGCGCGCTGGCGCAGGCCGGCCAACTGGGCGTCGCCGGCGCGCAGGTTGCGGCTGATGCGGGTAATGAAAAACACCAGCAGCGCGGCGTTCAGCACGAAACAGATCAGCATGCCCTGCACATACATGCTGCCGATGCCGCGCTGGTGGTCGAAAGGCAGCGGCAGCGGCCGTGAAAACAGGGCCAGTCCCGCCAGGCAGGCGCTGGTGATGGCGACGATGCTCCAGGTCGACCATGCTTCCAGCAGCACGGCGCTGAGGATGATCTGCAGCAGGTACAGATAGATGAAGGGATTCGAGGTGCCGCCGCTCAGGTACAACTGCGTGGTCAGGCTGGCCACGTCCACCAGCAGGGCGAAAAACAGCTCGCTGTTGGCGACGTGGCGGTGCTCGTGCCAGCGCAGGTGGCTGGCGATGTTGAAGGCGATCAGGCAAGCCAGCACTTCCGCCATATACGGCAGCGGCAACTCGACGCCGAAACCGAGGGTGACGACGGCGATGGTGGTGATCTGGCCGATCACGGCGATCCAGCGCAGCTGTATCAGCTGCAGCATGTTTTCATGGCCGATGGAATACTCGACCTGGGCAGCGGCGGCCGGCCCTTCCTTCATACCTTCTTCATTGACGAAAGTAACTGTTTTTCCTGACATCTTCACTTTCCTGGGCGATAGCCCGCGGCTGCATCAACGCGGGCGCGCCGACTTGCGCTCTTCGCGCGCGACCCACAGGCAGGCGCCGGCCATCATCAAAGCCAGAGCATACCAAGTGAGAGCATAAACCAAGTGGTTATTGTGAAAGGAAATGACGGTCAGGCCGCCGACCGGACGCACCGACACGCCCTGGGCCTGGACCGCTTCCTGTCCGGCGTCGGCGTCGACGAAATACGGCGCCACATGGGACAAGCGGGACAAGCTGCGCGCCGCGGCGATGGCTTGCACGTCGCGCGAATACCAGTGCTCGCCGGCGGCGTCGTTATGCCGCAGGAAACCGCCGCCCGGCTCGCTGATGCGCAACAGGCCCGTGAGGTTCACCACGCTGGCATCGGCGCCGCGCGGCGCGCACGCCACCGCTTGAGGAGCAGCAGCAGGCGCCGGCACGGCTGCCGAAAAAGGAATGAAACCGCGGTTGACCAGGACGATGCTGCCGTCCGTGCCGCACAGCGGCGTCAGCAGCCAAAAGCCGCTGCCCAGCTCAGTCGCAGCCTGGACCCGGGTACTGGATTCATAAAGGAAATTGCCGCTGAGGCGGACATGCCGGTATTCATCGGCGGCCGCGTTCACCTGCGCCCAGCCGGCCGGCCCGGGAGCCGGCGCCGGCGCCGCATGGACGCGCTGCTCGACCCTCTGGATCAGGTCGAGTTTCCATTGCAGGCGGAAGACTTGCCAGGTGCCCAGGGCGGTAAAGCCCAGGGTGACCAGGACGGCGCAAGCGGCCAGGATAAAGCGCAAGAGCGGGGACCGACGGCGGGCGCCGTCAGTAGAAATAGTCCCCGGATCTTGATTGCCGTTTGCCATGGTTAGCCAGTGGCCCAGAGGGAGCTCGAACAAGCGTAGCGAGCGGCCCAAGGTCCGGCCGAGAGGCGCAGCCGTACGAAGATACGGTGAGCATCGCAGGCCGGAGATTGGGATGCGCAGTAGCTTAGTCGAGTCTCCCTCATGGCATGTTCTGCATTTCGCCCGTGGGATCGGCCATCATGCCCGGCATCATGTTCGTATTCAAGTG
>DASYLQ010000498.1:0-10736 GCA_036009485.1 Janthinobacterium sp. | reverse complement strand
CAAGCCATGCGCGCCGGCTGAGCCGCCCACCACCATGATTCCCTGGCTCGACACCGACACGCCCTTTCCCGACGTCAGCCAGGCGCTCACGCACGAGGCCCCGGGCCTGCTGGCGGCCGGCGCCGACCTGTCGCCGCAGCGCCTGCTGGCGGCTTACCGGCGCGGCATCTTTCCCTGGTTTTCCGAAGGCCAGCCCATCCTGTGGTGGAGCACCGACCCGCGCATGGTGCTGATGACCGGGCATTTCCGCATTTCCGACAGCCTGAAGAAATCGCTGCGCAAGGTCGAACGCAGCGGCGCCGGCGACGGCCGCTGGCAAGTCAGATTCGACAGCGCCTTCGAGGCCGTGATGCGCGCCTGCGCGGCGCCGCGCAAGGACGGTCCCGGCACCTGGATTTCGGACGAGATCGTGGCCGGCTATTGCGGCCTGCACCGGCTCGGCTACGCCCACTCGTCGGAACTGTGGCTGGACGGCGCACTGGTCGGCGGCGCCTACGGCGTCTCGATCGGCCGCATGTTCTACGGCGAATCGATGTTCGCCCGCGTCAGCGACGGCTCGAAGATCGCGCTGGCCTACCTCGTGCATTTCCTGCGCAGCCATGGCGTGGCGATGATCGATTGCCAGCAAGAGACCGCGCATCTGGCCTCGCTGGGGGCGGCGCCTATCCCGCGCAGCCGCTTTCTGGCGCACCTGGAGGCCAGCATCGCCGCACCGCAAATAAAGCTGTGGCAGCCGATTGCGCCCGGCGCGCCATCTATGTAAGCTTTATTCCGGCGCGCCAAAAGTGCGCGAATGGCATATGATACGAATACGCAGCACTGCCCGAATTACCGCCGCAACCGCAACAGGATGTGCATGACACACCTTAACGACCTGCCCTTCTCGGCCCTGCAGTTTTACACGACTGCACCCTACCCGTGCAGCTATCTGGAGCAGCGCCAGGCCCGCTCGCAGGTGGCGACGCCGTCGCACCTGATCAACGCCGACGTGTATTCGGAACTGGTGAAGAACGGCTTCCGCCGCAGCGGCATCTTCACCTACCGGCCGTATTGCGACGGTTGCCAGGCCTGCATCCCGGTGCGCGTGATCGCCGCCGAATTCGCGCCCAGCCGCGGCCAGCGGCGCGCCTGGGCCAGGCACAAACACTTGGCCGCCAGCGTGACCACGCTATCCTTCGTCGACGAGCATTATGAGCTGTATCTGCGCTACCAGAGCACGCGCCACGCCGGCGGCGGCATGGATCAGGACAGCCGCGACCAGTACGCCCAGTTCCTGCTGCAAAGCCGGGTGAACACGCGCCTGGTCGAATTCCGCGAGCCGGTCAGCGGCATCCTGCGCATGGTCAGCATCATCGACGTGCTGGCCGACGGCCTGTCCTCGGTCTACACCTTCTTCGATCCGGACGTGCCGGGCGCGTCCTTCGGCACCTATAACGTGCTGTGGCAAATCGCCCAGGCCAGCGAGCTGAAGCTGCCTTACGTCTACCTCGGCTACTGGATCGCCGAAAGCCCGAAGATGGCTTACAAGATCAACTTCAAGCCGCTGGAAGCGCGCATCAAGGGCGCCTGGGCCGTGCTCGGCACGCAGGAATAATTTCCCCGCCCTCGCCTGATACCGTCGTGTATACAATTTAAACGAAGGCGGTCCCACAGCCGCCGTCCCGGCCACGGTAAAATACGGCAACTTTTACAGCGGCCTGCCCTGTCCCATCCATGTCCCAAAAATCATTCTATGCCCTGGCCCGTCCCCTGCTCTTCGCGCTGGACGCCGAAACCGCCCACCACCTGACCTTGCCCGCGCTGAAGCGCGCCGCCGCGCTGGGACTGACGCGCGCCATCCGCCCGCCGCAAGCCGATCCGCGCAGCGTCATGGGCATCACCTTCCCGAATCCGGTCGGCCTGGCGGCGGGGCTGGACAAGGACGGCGCCTACATCGATGCGCTGGCCGGTCTCGGCTTCGGCTCGATCGAGGTCGGCACCGTCACGCCGCGGCCGCAGGCGGGCAATCCGAAACCGCGCATCTTCCGCCTGCCGCAGGCGAACGCGATCATCAACCGCATGGGCTTCAACAATGGCGGCGTCGACGCCTTCGTGGCGAATGTGCAGGCGTCGAAGTTTTACCAAAACCGCGAAGGCGTGCTGGGCCTGAACATCGGCAAGAACGCCGACACGCCGATCGAGCGCGCCGCCGACGACTACCTGCACTGCCTGGAAAAAGTCTATCCCTACGCCAGCTACGTCACGGTCAACATCTCTTCGCCCAACACCAAGAACCTGCGCCAGCTGCAGGGCGCCTCGGAACTCGACGCCCTGCTGTCGCAGCTGAAGGAGGCGCAGGCGCGGCTGGCCGAACGGCACAAGCGCTACGTGCCGCTGGCGCTGAAGATCGCCCCCGACATCGATGCCGAACAGGTCAGGAACATCGCCGGCGCCCTGCTGCGCCACCGGATCGACGGCGTCATCGCCACCAACACGACACTCAGCCGTACGGCCGTCGACGGCATGCGCCACGGCGCGGAAGCGGGCGGCCTGTCCGGCGCGCCGGTGTTTGAATTGTCGAATAGCGTGATCCGCCTGCTCAAGGCGGAACTGGGTGAGGCGCTGCCGATCATCGGCGTCGGCGGCATCATGCGCGGCGCCGACGCCGCCGCCAAGATCGCCGCCGGGGCCCGCCTGGTCCAGCTGTACAGCGGCCTGATTTACGCCGGTCCGGCGCTGGTGCGCGACTGCGCCTCCAGCCTTCTTCAAAAATAAGCGAAATAAATAATCTAATCGAAAAAAAAGGAACAACCATGGAAAAAACCACCCTCGGCTGCAGCCAGCTGGAAGTGTCGAAAATCTGCCTGGGCACGATGACCTTCGGCGAGCAAAACACTGAAGCGGAAGCGCACAGCCAGCTCGATTACGCGCTCGAACGCGGCATCAACTTCATCGACACCGCGGAAATGTACCCGGTCATGGGCCGCGCCGAAACCCAGGGCGCGACCGAGCGTTTCATCGGCACCTGGCTGAAAAAAAGCGGCAGGCGCGGCGACGTCGTGCTCGCTTCCAAGGCCGCCGGCCCGAATCCCGGCATGCACTGGATCCGCGGCGGCCAGCAAAACCTCGATGGCGACAATATCCGCGCCGCCGTCGAGAGCAGCCTGCGGCGCCTGCAGACCGAGCATATCGACCTGTACCAGATGCACTGGCCCAGCCGCAACCTGCCCATCTTCGGCAACAACGCCTTCAACCCGCAGGCCGAACGGACGTCGGTCGCCATCGAAGACACGCTGGCGGCGCTGGGCCAGTTGATCGACCAGGGCAAGATCGGCAGCATCGGCGTCTCGAATGAATCGTCCTGGGGCGTGTGCGAATACATCAAGCAATCCGAAATGAAGGGCTTGCCGCGCATCGCCACGATCCAGAACCTGTACAACCTGAGCGCCCGCCATTTCGAAACCAGCCTGCTCGACGAAACCTGCTTCCGCGAAAACGTCAGCCTGCTGGCCTACAGCCCGCTGGCCTTCGGCCAGTTGAGCGCCAAATACCTCGACGATCCGCAGGCGCATGGCCGCCTGACGCTGTTCCCGCCCAACTGGAGCCCGCGCTACGTGCGCCCCGCCGTGCTGGCGGCGACCGCCCGCTACGCCGCCCTGGCGCGCGAGAACGGCATGACGCCGGTGCAGATGGCTCTGGCCTGGTGCTATTCGCGCAGCTTCGTCGCCTCGACCATCATCGGCGCCACCAATTTGGTGCAGCTAAAAAACAACATCGACGCGTATGCGACCCAGCTATCCGCCGAGGTGATGGCAGGCATCGACGCCATTCACGCCAGCCTGCCCAATCCGGGGCAATAAGCAGCTCTTCCGCACTCAAACAGGGCAAAAAAAATATGCTTAGATAAAATTATTAGTGGGAAATAAATTGGTGCACTGTTAAGCTTTTTTTTCGGCAAGGTTACTCACCTTGCCGGCTTGACCGTTACCATAAAAAAGATCCCACGAGATGAACTCACTTAGCCAACGCCTTAACAACAAACCATCCCACGCTCCCCGCCTGCTGCTGTTGAGCGGCCTGATTTCCACCCTGGTCTTGCCGGCCCAGGCCCAGGCCCAGGCGCCCGCCCAGGCCGCACCCGCCGACGGCGAACCGCAGACGGTGGTCGTCACCGGCACCTATTCGAAAAACCGCCGCACCGTCGATTCCGAATCGCCGATCGACGTCATCAGCGCGCGCGACCTGCAAAACACCGGCTCCAGCGAACTGGCCACCGTGCTCGGCCGCCTGCTGCCGTCGATGAATTTCCCGCGCCCGTCCGGCGCCGACGCCAGCGACGCGGTGCGTCCGGCGCAATTGCGCGGCCTGTCGCCGGACCAGACCCTGGTACTGGTCAACGGCAAGCGCCGCTATACCTCCGCCGTGGTCAACGTCAACGGCACCCAGGGCCGCGGCTCGGCGCCGGTCGACCTGAACGCGATCCCGATCGAAGCCATCGACCACGTCGAAGTGCTGCGCGACGGCGCGGCGGCGCAATACGGTTCCGACGCGATCGCCGGCGTCGTCAACATCATCCTGAAAAAAGGCGCCGACGGCGGCGATGTCGAAGCCGGCTTCGGCGGCTACCAGGCCGGCGACGGCAAGCAGAAATCGCTGAAGGGTTCGAGCGGCTTCAAGCTGGGCGACAGCGGCTGGGTGCGCATCGCCGCCGAAGTGGCCAACGACGACCCGACCAACCGCGCCGGCGCGGATTTCCGCAATCCGCTCGAGCCGCGCTATGGCCAGGTGACCCAGCGTTTCGGCGACCCGGAAAGCAAGCCGCGCAGCGTCTTCGTCAACAGCCAGTACAGCATCGGCGACAATATCGACCTGTACGCCTTCGGCAATTACGGCCAGCGCTACACCTCGGCCGCGGCGACCTGGCGCACCGCCTACAACGGCAGCGTGCTGCGCTCGCCGACGATTTACCCGCAAGGTTTCCTGCCGCTGGAAGACAGCACCTCGACCGACCAGTCGCTCGTCGTCGGCATCCGCGGCGAGACCGGCGAATGGCGCTGGGACGCCAGCCTGAACTACGGCAGCAACCGCTTCCAGCTGGACGTGGACAACACCGTCAACCAGGACCTGGGCGCGGCCAGCCCGACGCATTTTTATGCCGGCGAATTGAAAAACACGCAATCGGTGGCCAACCTGGACATCGCGCGCGACTTCCCGGTGGCCTGGTTCAGCGGCCCGCTGACGGTGGCCCTGGGCGCCGAGGCGCGCCAGGAAAGCTACGACATCGGCGCCGGCGACGTCGCCTCCTACACCGGCGGCGGCGCCCAGGGCTTCAGCGGCTTCCGTCCGATCAATTCGGGCAGCCATAGCCGCCACAACGAATCCCTCTACCTGAACCTGGAAGCCGACATCACCAAAAAACTCTCGGCCTCGCTAGCGGCGCGCCACGAAGACTACAGCGATTTCGGCTCGGCCAATTCGGTCAAGGGCTCGGCGCGCTACGCCTTCAACGGCGCCGTCTCGCTGCGCGGCACGGCGTCCAGCGGCTTCCGCGCGCCGTCGCTGGCGCAGCAGTACTACACCATCACGACCACCAATTTCTCGGTCATCAACGGCGTCAACACGCCGATCGAAACCGGCACTTTCGCGGTCGACAGCGCGGCGGCGAAGGCGCTCGGCGCACAGCCGCTGAAACCGGAAAAGGCGCACAACCTGAGCCTCGGCCTGCAGTTGCAGCCGACGCGCAATTTCACCACCACGGTGGACGCCTACCGCATCAATATCGACGACCGCATCCTGTTCTCGGCCAACCTGATCTTGCCGACGGCGCTGAAAAACACGCTGGCGGCGCAAGGCACGCCGGTCGGCGCGGCGCGTTACTTCACCAACGCGGCCGACACCCGCACCACCGGCGTCGACGTGGTCAGCACCTATCGCATCGATCTCAGCGACCGCGACCGGCTGGACTTCACCTTCGGCTACAACCACAATAACAATCAGATCGAGCACATCGCCGCCAACCCGGCCGTGCTGACGCAGAATAACCTGCTGCTGATCGACCGCCAGACCATCGACCGCACCACGGTCGGTTCGCCGCGCGACAAGTTCAGCCTGGCCGCCGACTACACGGTCGGCAAGTGGTATGCGCATGCGCTGCTGACCCGCTACGGCAGCTTCACGGTGCCGCAAAACGATGCGACGCTGGACCAGGTCTATCATCCGCAATGGGTGCTCGACGTGGCCGGCAGCGTCAAGCTGGACAAGCACTGGAAGCTCACGGCCGGCATCGACAATCTGACCAACAGCTATCCGGACCAGGTGACGTCGCTGGGGAACTTGAACAATAACGGCATCAATCCGTACAGCGGCTTCGCGCCGAACGGGTTTAATGGCCGGTATTATTATGCCAAGGCGGGGTATAGCTGGTAAGGGTATAACTGGTAAACAAGCTGCTCAAAGAACTGCCTGTTGAAATGCGGACCCGCGCGGTCCGCATTTTTTTTAAACTCATTGCGGCGCTATGCCGCCGCGTCGCTGGCCAGGGCGCGCTCGATTTCCTGGCGCGTCAGGTCGGGTGCCAGTTGCAGGATGAATTCGTAGGCGTAGGAACGCAGGTAGGCGCCGCGGCGCACCGCCAGCCGCGTCGTATTCACGGCGAACAGGTGGGAGGCCTCGACCGCGCGCAGCCCCTTGTCGCGGCCGTGATCGAAAGCCATCGACGCCACCAGCCCGACGCCCAGGCCCAGGCTGACATACTGCTTGATGACGTCGGAATCCATCGCCGTCAGCACGATGTCCGGCGTCAGGCCTATCCTGGCGAAGGCGTCGTCGATATGGCCGCGCCCGGTGAAGCCGCGGTCGTAAGTAATCAGGGGGAATTCGGCCAGGTCTTCCAGGCGGATCGGCGAGCGCGCCAGCAGCGGGTGGCCGTCCGGCACCACGATCAAATGGCTCCAGCGGTAGCAGGGAAACGACACCAGGTCGGGGAACTGGCTCAAGCCCTCGGTGGCGATGCCGATATCGGTCTTGCCCGACAAAACCCATTCGGCGATATGCTCGGGCGAACTCTGCTGCAAGGCGATGCGCACTTCGGGGTAAGAGGCGCGGAAACCCTGCACCACTTTCGGCAAGGCGTAGCGGGCCTGGGTATGGGTCGCCGCCACGGTCAGCGTGCCGCTGGTCTGGCCGCTGTATTCGAGGCTGGCCTGCTGCAGGTTTTCCGCCTCGATCAGCAGGCGTTCGATGATCTTCAGGATGCCCTTGCCCGGCTCGGTGAGCCCGGTCAGGCGCTTGCCGTTGCGCTCGAAAATGACCACGCCCAGCTCGTCCTCCAGTTCGCGGATCTGCCGGCTCACGCCCGGTTGCGAGGTGAACAGCGCATTCGCCACTTCGGTCAGGTTATAGCCGCGCCGCGCCGCTTCGCGTATCGAACGCAATTGTTGAAAATTCATACGAGCTTCCTTATCCTTTAATGACAGCGTGACAGCGACATTACAGCGTGACCGTATCGACGAAGACATGCAGGCGCTTGGGCCGCACCACCAGCGTCTCGCCCTCCTTCAAGGCCAGGTCGCTGAAGCGTTCATTCGACATCACCGCCTCGATCATTTCGCGGTTGTCGATACGTTCCAGGTCGAGCTGGGCCAGCGGGCCGATCGCATGGGCGCGGCTGAGCTTGACCACGATGCCCTCGGCGCCCTGGGTATACCGGTCGATTTCCAGGTCATGCGGACGGACATAGGCGATGCCCTTCGAGTCGCGCACGCCGGCGTGGTCGGGCACCTGGAAACTGACATCGCCGCTGGCCATCACGCCGTCGTGCACGCGGCCGTGGAAGAGGTTGACGTTGCCGAGGAAACCGTAAACGAAAGGCGAAGCCGGGTGGTTGTAGACCTCGGCCGGCGCGCCCAGTTGCTCGACCTTGCCCTTGTTCATCAGCTCCACTTGGTCGGCCACTTCCAGCGCCTCTTCCTGGTCATGGGTGACGAAGATGCTGGTGACGTGCAAATCATCGTGCAGGCGGCGCAGCCAGCGCCGCAATTCCTTGCGTACCTTGGCGTCGAGGGCGCCGAAGGGTTCGTCCAGCAGCAAGACGCGCGGCTCCACCGCCAGCGCGCGCGCCAGGGCGATGCGCTGGCGCTGGCCGCCCGACAGTTGCGGCGGATAGCGGTCGGCCAGCCAGTCCAGTTGCACCAGCTCCAGCAAATCCTTGACCTTGCGGCGGATCTGCTGTTCCGACGGGCGCTCGCTGCGGGCTTTCACGCGCAAGCCGAAGGCGACGTTTTCAAACACGGTCATGTGCTTGAACAGCGCGTAATGCTGGAACACGAAGCCGACCTGGCGCTCGCGCACATGGCGCGCCGAAGCGTCTTCGCCGTCGAGCAAGACCTGGCCGGCATCCGGATGCTCGAGGCCGGCGATGATGCGCAGCAGGGTCGTCTTGCCGCAGCCGGAAGGCCCCAGCAGCGCGGTCAGTTCGCCGGCCGGAAAATCGAGCGATACATTATCGAGGGCGGCGAAAGCGCCGAAGCGTTTTTGAATATGCCTGACTTCTATCGTCATGATCAGTGCTCCGTGGAACGCAGTTCGGTATCGATGGCGCGGTTTTCGCGCAAACGCCAGTCGATGAAGGTTTTCAGGGCCAGCGTGACCAGGGCCAGCAAGGCCAGCAGGGAGGCCACCGCGAAGGCCGCTGAAAAGTTGTATTCGTTATAAAGGATTTCCACCTGCAAGGGCATGGTATTGGTCTCGCCGCGGATGTGGCCGGACACCACCGACACTGCGCCGAACTCGCCCATCGCGCGGGCATTGCACAGGATCACGCCGTACATCAGCCCCCACTTGATGTTCGGCAGGGTGACGCGGCGGAAAGTGTTCCAGCCCGAGGCGCCCAGCACAATGGCGGCCTCTTCCTCTTCGCTGCCCTGCGATTGCATCAGCGGAATCAGTTCGCGCGCGACGAAGGGGAAAGTGATGAACACGGTGGCCAGCACGATGCCGGGCACGGCGAACAGGATCTTGATGTCGTGCGCCTGCAGCCAGGGGCCGAACCAGCCCTGGGCGCCGAACATCAGCACATAGATCAGGCCGGAGATCACCGGCGACACCGAAAACGGCAAGTCGATCAGGGTCAGCAGCACGCTCTTGCCGCGAAAGTCGAACTTGGCGATGCACCAGGAGGCGGCGATGCCGAACAGCAAGTTCAGCGGCACGGCAACGCCAGCGGCGATCAGCGTCAGCTTGATGGCCGAGATCGCATCCGGGTCGACGATGGCGTCGACATACGCTTCCCACCCCTTCTTGAAGGCTTCGGCGAAGACCGCCGCCAGGGGCACGATCAGGAACACCAGCAGGAAGGCCAGCGCGACGGCGATCAGCAGGCTGCGCACCCACAGCGGTTCGAGTACGGCGGGTTGCGCCGCGGCCGTGCCGCGCCGCGCCGCCGGGGCCGGGGCCGGCGCAGCAGCCGTGGCGACGGGGAGAATGGAACTCATGATTTCCTCGATTTTCCGCGCGACCAGGCTTGCAGCAGGTTGATCGTCAACAGCAGGATGAAGGACGCCAGCAGCATGACGACGGCGATCGCCGTGGCGCCCGTGTAATCGTATTGCTCCAGCTTGGTAATGATGAATAGCGGCGTAATTTCCGACACCATCGGCATATTCCCGGCAATAAAGATGACCGAGCCGTATTCGCCGGTGGCGCGGGCGAAGGCCAGCGCGAAGCCGGTCAGCAGCGAAGGCATGATGGTCGGGAACACCACGCGCACAAAGGTTTGCCAGGCGCTGGCGCCGAGGCTGGCGGCGGCCTCTTCCAGTTCGCGTTCGGCGTCTTCGAGTACCGGCTGCACGGTGCGCACGACGAAAGGCAGGCCGATGAAGGTCAGCGCCACCACCACGCCCAGCGGCGTGAAGGCGACCTTGATGCCGACCGCTTCCAGGTAGCGGCCGAACCAGCCATTGGATGAATACAGCGCGGTCAGCGTGATGCCGGCGACGGCGGTCGGCAGCGCGAACGGCAAGTCGACCAGGGCGTCGACGATGCGCTTGCCGGGAAAGGTGTAGCGCACCAGCACCCAGGCCAGGATGGCGCCGAAGACGGCGTTGATGGCGGCGGCGATCAGCGAGGCGCCAAAGCTGAGGCGGTAGGACGCCATCACCCGCTCCGAGGTGACGGCGCCCCAGAAGGCCGGCCAGCTCATCGTGAAGGTTTTCAGGAAGACCGCCGAGAGTGGAATCAGGACGATCAGCGCCAAGTAAAGGAGCGTAAAGCCCAGCGATAGCTTAAAGCCGGGCATGACGCGGAAGGGCGCGCCTTGCGATTGCGGCTTTAAAGCGGGTAGAACAGCAGACATGGCGCTCTCTTATTACATTTATGGCTAACAAAGAGAAATAATCTCATCCCATGGTTATAAAGCAAACGAAGCTTTTCTCATTTGCTTACTACAATTCCATATACGTAGACGGAGCGGAATGGCCGCGCGCATAAAAAAAAGCACCCGACAGGGTGCGTCCGCCAAGGGGGGGACGAAGAAATTTTTCGTGCAGCCTTATTTGTTCGGCTGCGGCGTCAGGCGCAGATAAGGGCGCGGTGCGGTATAGCCTTTCGGGTATTTCTGCTTGATCAGCTCGGGATCCTGCACCGTCAGCGGGATGATGACGTCATCGCCATCCTTCCAGTTGCCCGGCGTCGCCACCGCATAGCCATCGGACAGTTGCAAAGCGTCGATGACGCGCAGCACTTCATCGAAATTGCGGCCG